>DASZCJ010000550.1:0-4434 GCA_035943155.1 Xanthobacteraceae bacterium
GGCAATGATCGACAATTATTTCCGGCCGGGCACGATTATTCAGGCGGGCTATCCGATCGAGATGCGCTATGCCGGACCCCGCGAGGCGTTGCTACACGCCCTCATTCGCCAGAACTTTGGCTGCTCGCACCTCATCGTCGGGCGCGATCATGCCGGTGTGGGCGATTACTACGGACCGTTCGATGCCCACCACATTTTCGATCAGCTATGGCCCGGCGCGCTGCATACCAAGCCGCTAAAGATCGACGTCACTTTTTATTGCCGTAAATGCTACGGCATGGCGACGGCGAAAACCTGTCCGCACGATCCGCGGTATCACATTTCGATCTCAGGCACACAGCAACGCGAGATGCTCTCAAGCAATGCCGACATACCGCCGGAGTTCAGCCGCCCGGAGGTGGTGGCGATCCTCAAAGAATATTATGCAAGCTTACGATCGGCGGGCTAGAGCATGATCCCGAAAAGTCAATTTCGCTTTAGGGTCGCATCATGATAATCGCGCAAATCTCCGACACGCATCTGACGCGCGATACGCTCGATGCCCACCGAAGAATGCGCGACTTCGCGCGGACGATTGCCGACATAAACGCGCTCGATCCCCAGCCGCAGGCAATCGTTCATACCGGCGACATCGTCCATAACGGCCGGCAAGACGAATATGCGGAGGCCGCAACAATACTCGCGGCGGCGCGCGCGCCGGTCTATGTCCTCGCCGGCAACAAAGATGAGAGAGCCAATCTGCGCGCGGCTTTTGCCGCCCGCGGCTACCTAATGCCCGGTTCTGGCTTTGTCGATTATGCCATTGAGGATTTTTCGGTACGGCTGATTGCGCTCGACACACTCAGTCCGGGAAACGGCAAGGGTGAATTTCGCGCCGAACAGGTGAAAGATTTGATCGATCGGATCGACGCTGAAACGACCAAGCCGATTGCGGTTTTCACCCACCATCCGCCGTTTGAAGTGACTGTCGGGCCGGACCGGCTCCATTTCGAAACGTCGGAAAGCATGTCGCGGCTGCGCGATGCCTTACAGCGCTCCAGGCGGGTCGTTGCTGTGTTCAGCGGCCATGTTCATCGTGCGGCCGCCGGTCATGTCGGCAGTATCCCGGCACGTGTGGTGCCGTGCATCGCGACGACGCTGCGCAAGGGGGACTATCCGCCTCAGATGAGGACGCGCCCGATCTATCACGTGCATCGGTTCGATCCGGCTTGGGGCTTTGCCACCGAAACGCGCATCGTAATGTTAGAGCCGCCGGCCACAGGTGAGCGAAAGACAACTTCGAAGGCCGAATTTGTGACAGGCGGCTGACAACGGCGCGAAGGTCGCCCCATTGGCAGCGTCAATTACTCCATAGACCGGACGACAGATATTTCCTTCTCGTTTCGGGTAAGCTTTCGGAAAATATTTTCTGTTGAAGCTCACGATCGGCAGAATCTGGATAAGGCAGGGAGGGAAACGTGGCCTCAGTCATCTATGACGAGAAATCGCGGCGCATGGCCGAGGAAATGGTCATGGCCGAAGCGCAGCAGCTTGCGCAGCGAGAAGTGCAGGAATGCGAGTGCAAGGATGGAATGTTTCCGCGCTCGCCGGCAAGCCGGCGCAAGTTCTTATTTGCCGCCGGTTCAGCCGCGAGCCTCGCTGGCTCAACCGCCGCGCTCGCCCAGAAGGCGCCGCCCGGTGCGGTCTATTACGATGCTCCGGCGGATCCGACCAAGGAATTAGGCCGCGCCGTCGCGGCTGACGGCGGCTACGGGTCGCGCTCGCAATTCGAGACCGAAGTGCGCACGCGTTTTCCGACTGCAAATGAATATACGTCGTGGAGCTTCACGCCGCTCGACAAGATGGTCGGTAATCTGACCGCCTCGGGCCTGCACTTCGAACGTCATCATGGCGGCATCCCAACCATCGATCCGGCCAATCACGCGCTGGTCGTCCACGGCATGGTCGGTACGCCGAAAAAATTCTCGATGGCGGACCTCAAACGGTTTCCTTCGGTGACCCGCAAGCACTTCATTGAGTGTTCGGGCAACGGTCTTACCGAATGGAACAAACCGACATTGAAAACCGTGCAAGGCACGCATGGCCTGCTCAGCACCTCGGAATGGACCGGCGTGCAGTTCGCCACCATCGCGCGCGAGGTCGGCCTCAAGGACGGTTCGAGCTGGGTACTGGCGGAAGGCGCCGACGCGGCAGTCATGACGCGCAGTATCCCGATCGAGAAGATGCTCAAGGACGCACTGCTCGTTTACGGCCAGAACGGCGAAGCCATCCGCCCCGAGCAAGGCTATCCGCTGCGCCTATTGTTGCCCGGGTACGAAGGCAACACGCATATCAAATGGCTGCGCCGGCTCGAGGTCAGTGACAAGCCGTTCATGACCCGCGAAGAGACGTCCAAATACACCGACCTGCTGGCGAACGGTAAAGCCCGGCAATTCAGCATGGAGATGGAAGCAAAGTCGGTGATCACCTTCCCATCCGGCGAGATGAAGCTGCCGGGGCCCGGCTTCTACAATGTCAGCGGGCTCGCCTGGAGCGGCCGCGGCCGCGTGCAGTCGGTCGACGTATCGGTCGACGGCGGCCAGAGCTGGCGGCCGGCGCAGTTCAATGTCATGGCGGAGCCGGTCTGCACCGTTCGCTTCAGCTATCCGTGGATGTGGGACGGCAAACCCGCCGTCCTGCAGAGCCGCTGCACCGACGAGACCGGCTACATTCAGCCGACGCTTAAACAACTGATCACCATCCGCGGGTCGCACGGGCCGTTCGGCTCGATCTATCACCTTAATGCGATCCAGAGCTGGGCGATCGACGAAACCGGGAGCGTCGCCAATGTTCACGCGTAAGCACATCCTGCGAACGGCCGGCATATTGGTTGCACTCTCGGCGGCTTTGCCGGCCTTAGCGCAAAGCCAAGACCATTATGGACTAGGCTCGCCGATCGGCCCGCAAGAGCTGGCAAAGTTTTCGGCCATTCCGGCCGACGGCGCCGGGCTGCCGCCGGGCAGTGGCACTGCGGCGGCCGGCATGAAAGTGTTCGCCGATAGTTGCGCCGCCTGCCATGGCGACAAAGGCCAGGGTAATCCCGCCAAAGGCGTCGGCGGCGATCGACTGCTCGGGGGCCGCGGCACGCTGGCAAGCGATACGCCGATCAAGACAGTCGAGAGTTATTGGCCTTATGCGACGACGCTGTTCGATTATGTGAAACGGGCCATGCCGTTCAACGCGCCGGGTACACTTAGCGATAACGATATCTATGCGGTGGTGGCTTATATCCTTTCGGAAGCGAAGATCATCAAACCGACCGACACAATGAATGCGACGACGCTGCCGAAGGTGACGATGCCAAACCGCGACGGCTTCATTCCGGATTCGCGACCCGAACTGGAGCTCTATCACTGAGGCGCCGGCCGCAGCCGCGATCGCTCGCGTTTAGTTCGGCACGACGGCAGTAGCCTCGATCTCGAGCTTCGCCGCGTCTTCGACGAGCGCGCCGACTTGCACCAGCGTCATGGCCGGAAAGTGCTTGCCCATGACCTTGCGATACACCTCACCCAGTTCGCGCTGCCGGGACAGATATTCCTGCTTGTCGAGGATAAACCAGGTCAGCCGCGTAATGTGCTCCGCGCGCCCGCCGGCCTCCGCAACGAGCGTGACGATATTGGCGAGCGCCTGTCGTGCCTGAACGACGAAATCGCCGCTCTCGAACCGCTGCTCGGCGTTCCAACCGACCTGGCCGGCGAGAAAGATCGTGCGCCCTTGTGCGACCACCCCATTGCTGAAGCCCTTGCTCGGCCGCCAGCCACGGGGATGAAGAAATGTGTGCGGGTCGGCCAATTATGTACTCCTCATGTCTCGCTGCGGCGGAGCCGAAACCGCTGGATCTTGCCGGTCTGGGTTTTCGGCAGCGTGTCGATGAATTTGACCGACCGTGGATATTTAAACGGCGCGATCGTCGCCTTGACGTGATCCTGCAAGCGCTTGACACATTCCGCGCTTGCAGCGACGCCGTCCTTGAGTACGACATGCGCCTGGACAATTTGGCCGCGCTCATCGTCGGGCACGCCGATGACCGCGCATTCCTTGACATCCGGATGTGACAGCAGCGCCGTTTCCACTTCCGGCCCAGCGATGTTATAGCCCGATGAAATGATCATATCGTCCGTGCGCGCGGCAAAATGGAAATAGCCTTTCTCGTCTTGCGAGAACGCGTCACCGGTGAGATTCCAACCGTCGCGCACGTAAGCGTGCTGCCGCTTGTCGGCGAGATAACGACAACCGGTCGGGCCGCGCACCGCGAGCTTGCCGACCTCGCCGCGCGGCTTTTCTTTCATATCGTCGCCGACGATCTTGGCCTCGTATCCGATCACCGGCGTTCCGGTCGAGCCGGGCGCCGCATCGCCGAGCCGGTTGGAAAGGAATATGTGCAGCATCTCGGTC
>DASZCJ010000551.1:0-1906 GCA_035943155.1 Xanthobacteraceae bacterium
AACATGACGCGCGTCACCGATCAGCCGGCAGATGACGTCGGCGAGCAATTCCTCATCGCGGAATGTTTCAGGCTGCGCGCTTTTCATAGACATAGCGCTCGAGATATTGCGCAAAACCTTCCGCAGTCGCGGCGAGCCGCGCATATTCGACCAAGTGCGCGGCGTCGATGCCGTAACGGTCGGGCAGCGGCAGCGGCCAGGCGCCGCGCGGCTCGACCGCGACCGCCTCGACATAGAAGCCCGGCAAGGTGCCCGCTGCGAGCAGCGGGTCGCGCAATAAATTCGCGTCGTGAATTTCTTCCACGGTCACGATCGTCTGCTGCGCCGCATGCGCCATGGCGACGAGCTCGCGCTGCGTGCCGATGTAAACATTACCTTCGCGATCGGCCAACGGTGCATGAAACAACGCCACGTCGGGCCTAAGCGCCGGCAACAGCACAATCGGGTCGTTGTTGCCGAACGGATTGTCGACAACTTTCCAGTCCGGGCGATGGGCCAACAGATCCGAGCCGATCAGCCCGCGCAACGGCATGAACGGCACGCCTTTTTCTGCCGCCTGAAATTGCGCGTGCAGCGCCGGGCAGGTCGCGTCACGCATCTGGATGGCACCGGCCAGGATGGCCACGGTAAAGCGCGGCGCCGGACCGAATTCGCCGAGGCTGACGGCCGAGGTCTCAAGCGTCGCGATGCAGCCGGCGCCGACCAACAGATCGGCTTGCAACGTCGAGGTGGGTAGCGTGACGAGATGCAGGCGTTTGACGCCGCGCCGGATAAGCGCGCGGGTGGCCGCCATGGCGACCCCCGACGTCTCGCGTGGCACCGCCAGCAAGCAGCCGTCGGCGATCGGCGCAATGGCCTCATCAAGCGAGCGGGTGATCCGAGCCATGCGGCAAAGGTACTCTGCCTGGACATTAATTAGGAGGGGTTCTCGAGGGCGCGCGCCTTTCAATGCGCGGAGGTCATGTCCTACGAGTATTGGTCTCCGGCTGGGAGATGACGAGTTCGCGCCAGCCCACTTTCATGATCGCTTGCGCCGGGCGTCCGCAGCAACCCGGCGCAGCCGACTCGTTGCCGAGCCGCGCGTGCGTATCAGCTTGAAAGAAAAGGCCCATAACATGCGCCTGCCACAAAGCAGAATCGATCGCCTCGCCACGATCAAAGTCCTCAATCGCTTTCTCGTAGTCGCCGATATGGCGATACAAGTGTGCACGGGCGAGAAACGAGATTTGGGTAGGCTTAAGTTCAATGACCTTATTGAGATCTTCGTTATCCGGGATCTTGGTGAAGTTTGCTGCAATGACTCCAATTCTTCACGTCGCTCATTGGAATTGAGAGATGGGTTATGCCCTGCCGAGGCATTTATGACCTCCTTATAAGAACACCTCGAATCTTTATGCCCCAACAATTACCTTTGCGGCATGACTCGGCTCGAGTGTGATACCATGCAGCGCTCAGAATGGGATTTCGATAACACGGCCGATCACGATGAAACCGATGCCCCGGAGCCGAAATCGCCCGAGTCATTAGTAGATCAGTTCGGCATCAGGACTGCACTGCTGGTGCTTTGCATCGCATGCTTTATCGCAGCGATATGGCTGGCGAGCAGGCCAAGTTTTGAGAAATGCAGCGGACTGGAGAGTGTAACAGAGCGCAGTGCGTGCTTTGAAACATTGAGAAACGATCTATTGAAACCTCCAGCAAGGGGCGCGGACATCCCTAGGGGCTAGATCGCACCCGAATCGGCACCAGCTGCCGCAGAACCTGAAACGCCTTCGCGGCTCTTTAAGATTCGCTGCGAAACTCTTGCAGCGTCGGCGTCACCAACCGATCCGGGTCGCGGATGCCGCGTTGCGCGAGCTTGATGATTTTTTCAGCAACGAACCTTGTCGCCGGGTCGTCCTTTCCC
>DASZCJ010000552.1:0-9068 GCA_035943155.1 Xanthobacteraceae bacterium
GCGCGATTTCCTCGTCGATATGCTCATGAATGCGCTTGCGCAGCGACAATGGCGAAACCGCCATGCGCTCGAGCTCGGCCGGCTCGGCGTAACCGGTTACAAAGTTGAAAACGCGGCTGACGTCGCGCGCAATAATCGGATCGCAGGTGAAGAACGAAAGGTCAGTGTAGATGCGCGCGGTGACCGGGTGGTAATTGCCGGTGCCGACATGGACATAGGAGGCGAGCGAAGCGCCCTCGCGCCGGACCACTAGCGACAGCTTGGCGTGGGTTTTCAGTTCGATGAAGCCGAAGACGACCTGCACGCCGGCGCGCTCCAGGTCGCGCGCCCAGCGGATGTTGGCCTCCTCGTCGAAGCGCGCCTTCAATTCGACCAGCGCGGTGACGGATTTGCCCGCTTCGGCGGCCTCGGCCAGCGCCTTGATGATCGGCGAATCCGCCGACGTGCGGTAAAGCGTCTGCTTGACGGCGACGACTTCGGGATCGCGCGCGGCCTGCTGCAGGAACTGCACCACCACGTCAAAAGATTCGAACGGATGGTGGATGACCATGTCCTTCTGCCGGATGGCGGCGAAGCAATCGCCGCCGTGATCGCGGACGCGGCCAGGATAGCGCGGCGCATAAGGCTCAAATTCCAGATCGGGCCGGTTGAGACTGGCGATCTGGCCCATTTCGTTGAGCGCAAGCACACCGTCCACGGAAAAGATGCTGTCGTCGGAAACATCGAGCGCGCGCTGCACAAAGCGCCGCAATTCGTCGGGCATCGTCGCCTCGATATCGAGCCGGATTACCGAACCGCGCCGCCGCCGCTTGAGCGCCGTCTCGAACAGCCGCACCAGGTCTTCCGCCTCTTCGAGGATTTCCACTTCGGAGTCGCGGATAACGCGGAACGCGCCGAGCCCTTTCACCGCGTAACCAGGAAAGAGCTTGGCGATGAATAGGCTGGTAACGCCTTCGATCGAAATCAGCCGCGCCTCGCCGCCTTCCCCTGCCTGCGGCAGCCGCACGAAGCGTTCAATGCGGTTCGGCATGCGGATGAGCGCGTTCATCGCCTTGCCGTCCTTGCCGCGCGCAAGCTGCAGCGCGATCGTGAAGCCGAGATTGGGAATGAACGGGAACGGATGGGCCGGATCGATGGCGAGCGGCGTCAATAGAGGAAAAACATGGGCAAGAAAATAATCTTCGAGCCAAACCTTTTCCGCGCGCGTTACATCGGGACCATCCACAAGCACGATCCCGGCCGCCGCGAGTTCAGCACGCAGCGTGCGCCATTGCGCCTGCTGGTCTTCGACGAGCACCGCGACGGCTGCGGCGATGCGAACAAGCTGCTCGGCAGGGGTGAGGCCTTCCGGGCTTTTGGTGCTGATCCCTTCGCGCAGCTGCGCGCCAAGACCGGCGACGCGCACCATAAAAAACTCGTCCAAGTTGTTCGCCGAGATCGACAGGAACTTAAGCCGTTCGAGCAGCGGGTTACGGCGGTTCGCCGACTCTTCAAGGACGCGGCTGTTAAAATCCAGCCAGGACAACTCACGGTTAATAAAGCGATCGGGGCTGGCGGCGAGGTCAGAAGCGGGCTGCCGCTGATCGGGCTCCTGCGGGCGCGGCATTTCCAGCCGCCGCGCGGCGACTGATTCCCGAGGCGATACAGCAGCTTGGCTCGTTTCCATTGCCGATCCGTGTTCGTCGTCTAACGCTAGTTTAGCCACTTTCGTTACAATCCGATGAATGCCGCCATCGACATAAGGCGGCGCGCCGCGCCGTCCCGTCAAGCCCGACGGATCGACCATCTAATCCGACCAAAATGGGGGCGATCCGCCCGCGTGATTCAGCCGCGGTCACGGAACAGTTCCGCGGCCAAGGCGCGGCTGGGTGGCCGGCTTTGCCGCAAGGCCTCTTGGTCCAGGGCAATAACCGCGCTGCGAGCGGCTGCAAACGACCGCTCGATCCGGCTCGCGATATAACTGACCAGGCTGTCATCCAGGATAAGCTGGCGATCGGCCGCAAGTTTCACCATAACGCCGCGCAGCATTGCGTCGTCGGGCGCTTGCAATAGCGCAGTCGGGATCGCGCGCAGGCGGGACACCACGTCTGGCGTCGATATCTGCCAGGCCGAGGGGGGGGTGCGTGCCGTGAACAGCAGAAAAACCTGCTCTTCCCGCGCGAGATTGATCAGATGAAACAGTGTGCGCTCGTCAATCCCAGAGCCAGCATCCTCAATCACCAGCGCGCCGGTCGCTAACATCGCCGGCACTTCGAAGGCGCCGATGTTTGTTGCCGAGACGGTGCGCGCACCTGCAGCCGTCGCCCAGACATTCGCCAAATGGCTCTTGCCCGAGCCTTCGGGTCCAATCAGCGCCACCGCGCGCGACGGCCAGTCCGGCCAGGTCTCGATCAACGCAAGCGCCGCCTCGTTGCCTGGCCCGGGCAGAAAATCCTCGCGGGCGAAGCTTTCCGGATGGTCGAGCGCAAGCGCAAGCTGGCGGGGACGAGAGGACATCTTGTCCGAGGCTGTTGCGTGCGGAGACATTCCCTGACGATCCACTGCCCTATCGGTGTGCTGGCCTGACGATGTGGCCGGCTTACGGCGGCTGATTACCGGTATAGAGCGGACTTGCAAGATAGCGCGCCAGTGCGAAGCGAATGAGGACGCCAGAGGCAGCGGCCAACGGCACCGCCAGCAACAGCCCGACAAAGCCGAACAGATAGCCGAATGCAAACAGCGCGAACATCAGCCAGACGGGATGCAAACCGACGCTTTTGCCGACAAGCTTTGGCGCCAGTACATTGCCTTCCATGAACTGGCCGAACACAACTATTCCCGCGACGATTGCGATGCGGCTCCAGTCCGGAAGAAATTGCGCCAGACCGACGCCGAGTGAAAGCACGAGCGCGGTCAACGAACCGACATAGGGAATGAAACTGATCAGTCCCGAAATGACCCCGATCAGCAAGCCGAAGCTCAATCCAGCCAGCGTCAAACCCGCCGCATAGTAAGAGCCGAGGATCAAGCAGACGCTGGATTGACCATGTACATAGGCGGAGATCGTCGCATCGATCTTCGCGGCCGAGACGGCGCACTGTCTCACGCTGCGCCAGCGGTACCAGATGATCGATACTCACGATCATGCGATCCCAATCGCAGATCAGATAAAACGCTACCACCGGCGTGATGATCACTACCGAGAAAATCGAAATCAGTGCTTGGCCCTTGGTCCAAAGTGAAGCCAGCACGGCAGTCAAATATCCCATCGCTTGATTCGTCAGATCGCCTACGGACTTGCCGGAGCCAAAGAGATTGTCGCCGATAACACGCTTGATCCATGGATGGGCGGGATCGCTCACCATCGCCTGTAGGCGCAGCGCATAGGCCGGAGCGTTGTCGATGAAGCCGGAGAATTGCTGTGCCAAAACCGGCGCGATCAGCAGCACCAACAATGTGAGCGCGATAACAAAGCCGCCGAGGATGACCAACGCGGCAACAAGCCGGCTCATGCCGCGTTTGGTCAGTCGATGCGCCAGTGGATCCAGCGCGTAGGCGATGGCGATACCGAGCACAAACGGCAGCAGGATGGGACTGAGCAGCCACAGCAGGCCGATCAAAATCGCCAGCGCGGCGATCCAAAACACGATGTTGCGCTCCAATCGCATGCTGCCCCAAACTGCGCTGCCTCAAAACTGAACTTAGCGCCCGGCGCCGAAGGAGTTCATATGCCGGACCCATTCGGCGAGATAGAAGGCGATCGAAAGCAGCGTCAAGAGCGCGACCGCAGCCGTGGTCAGTCTCGATAGAAGAGTAAAATCAAAGCCGAACGCCCGCTCCGCGAGGACCAGAACCGCCAACAGAATTTGCGCCACGGTATTGGCTTTCGACACGAGCAGCGGACGTACCGGCATTGGTTTGCCGACTAGCCAGGCCAGCATGAATGCGCTGATAATCATGATATCGCGCGAGACGACGAGGATGACCAGGAAAATCGGCAGCACGCCGGCAATCCCCAACGATACATAAATGGAAACGATCAGCGCCTTATCGGCGAGCGGATCGAGGTAAGCGCCAAGCTCGCTTTTCATGTGGAAGCGTTTGGCAAGAAAGCCATCGACCGCATCGCTGATGCCGGCCGCAAGGAACAACGCGAAAGCGATGCGCATCTCGCCCAGCGTGATCGCCCAGACCACGATAGGCACCAGCAAAATACGGCCCAAGGTGATTAGATTCGGGATGCTCAAACTGTTTCCAGCCTCCAGTACGCTTGCGCGGACTGGCCGCGCGTCGCGCCCCATTCGCGGACCACGCCGTGATATCCGATTCCCGGCGCGCCATTATGTTTGCAAGCCAAATTATAGCGGCGCGCGGGCCTGCTTGCACACCCCGCGATTCCGACGTAGGAGGCGCGAGCAAGCCGAGGATCAAAACTGGTGCCGAGCACGTTTCGGCCGTCCGCATTGGTGATTTCGTGGAAGATGCACGCTACGCGGGCGCTGGTGTCGACATCGATGCCGGCAACCGCCTGGTGGAATTGATCAAGCCGCTGGTGCGCGCGACGGCGCGGTCCGGTGCCGGTGCCGAAATCGGCGGTTTCGGCGGGCTTTTCGATCTCAAAGCTGCCGGCTTCACGGATCCTGTTCTGGTCGCCGCGACCGATGGCGTCGGCACCAAAGTCAAGATCGCGATCGAAACCGCGCGACACGATACGATCGGCGTCGATCTTGTCGCCATGTCGGTCAACGACCTTATCGTGCAGGGCGCCGAACCGCTGTTCTTTCTCGATTATTTCGCCTGCGGCAAACTCGATCCGGCGATAGGGGCGACGGTGGTCAAGGGCGTCGCGGCGGCCTGCCGCGAGGCCGGTTGCGCGCTCATCGGCGGCGAAACTGCGGAAATGCCGGGAGTCTATCAGCCCGCCGATTACGACCTCGCCGGGTTTGCGGTCGGCGCGGTCGAGCGAAGCGACATCCTACCGCGCGCCGACATCGCTGCCGGCGACGTTGTGGTCGGGCTCGCGGCGAGCGGCGTGCATTCCAATGGGTTTTCGTTGGTCAGAAAGATCGTCGCCGATGCCGGCCTGAAATGGCGGTCTCCCGCGCCGTTCGAACCCGCGCGGAGCCTGGGCGAGGCGCTGTTGACGCCGACGCAGCTTTACGTGCGCTCCTGCCTAGCCGCGATCCGCGACAGCAAGGCGGTCAAAGCGCTGGCGCACATCACCGGCGGCGGCTTGACCGAAAATATCCCGCGCGTTCTGCCGCCCGGACTTGCCGTGCGCCTGCAGCTCGATCGCGTACCCGTCTTGCCGGTATTCAAATGGCTCGCCGCGACAGGCAATGTCGGTGAAAAGGAAATGCTGCGGACATTCAATTGCGGCATTGGCATGGTGGCCGTGCTTGATCCGAAAAAGGCGGACGCGGCCATCGCGTGCTTGACTAAGCATGGCGAGAAAGTCGTTCCGCTTGGCGAAGTCGTTGCGGCAGAAGCTGGCGGCGCCGTCGCTTTTACCGGACATCTTGATCTGTCGTGGCCGCCGCGATGACGAAAAAGCGCGTTGCCGTGCTGATCTCCGGGCGCGGATCGAACATGGTTGCGCTGATCGAAGCGGCGCGGGGCAAAGACTACCCAGCCGAAATCGCGCTCGTACTCTCGAACCGGCCTGATGCCCACGGGCTCACGCACGCCCGCGACGCCGGCATCGCCGCGGTAGTCGTCGATCACCGCCAGTTTGGCGACGACCGTGAAGCGTTCGAACGTGCGCTAGACGACGCGTTACGGAAATATCGGATCGAGCTGATATGCCTTGCCGGCTTTATGCGGCTGTTGACGCCCTGGTTCATCAGACGCTGGGGCGGCCGCATCCTCAACATTCATCCGGCCTTGCTGCCGCAGTTCAAGGGCCTGCACACGCATCGCCGCGCGCTCGATGCCGGCGTGAAGCAGCATGGCGCGACGGTTCATTTTGTCGTCGAGGAAACCGATGCCGGACCGATCGTCCTGCAGCAATCGGTGCCGATATTGGAAGGCGATACCGAAGAGACTTTGGCGGCGCGCGTTCTGGAGATCGAACACCGAATCTACCCGGAGGCCTTACGCCTTGTTGCCGAAGGCCGCGCCACATTTGCCGGCGCCGGCGACGAGGCTCGCGCGCACTGATCGCTTCGCGAGCCAATAAAAAACCCCCGGTGTGAGACCGGGGGCTACGAGAAGCCGGACAGACCGGCCTTTGGTTTACGCAACTTTCAAGTTTTCCGCCGAGGTTCGGCCGCGGTTTGTGACCAGTTCGTACTCAACCGTTTGGCCCTCGTTGAGCGTGCGCAAGCCGGCGCGCTCGACGGCAGAAATGTGAACGAACACATCTTTGTCACCACTCGCCGGCTTGATGAACCCGTAGCCCTTGGTCGGATTGAACCACTTGACGGTGCCCTTCTGCATCGTCTGTCTCCTAAGTCATTCCAGATGTCAGCGACGACGCGGCCACGGAAGATGCACATCGCGTGCGATTCTGCGATACGCGCCACAAGCCAGATTTTGGGGGAAAGTCCGAAGCGGGGAAGTCCAAGGCGATCGTGTCGGCAAGACAGCACGTGTCGGCAAGACAGCACCAGCCGGATGGCCAAAATCCGATTGCGCTGTCAGCAAGCAGGAAAAATGCGGCGCAAGCATGGCTGCGCGCTAGCGCTGCCTTGTAGCGAGCTTCGCCCATATCTGAAAAAATTTAGCGATGAAGAGTGCGACAGGTCCGTCGTTTGTTGGTGGGCCGCTGCGCGCTTGCGATTGCTGCCACCGCTGCCATAATCCGCCTGCCGCGATTGCCAGCGCGGCACCGGAAACAGACGCCGCGAATTCGACCTGTCGCGCCACAGTCCCGCCGAGCGCAGCGAACCGCGCGGAGAATAGTGGATCGGTCGCCATCGTTTGCCCACCGATCCAGCCGAGCAGCGCCGCGCCGGCCCATATCAGAATCGGAAAGCGATCGAGCAGCACCGCGACGAGCGCCGCGCCAACGACGAGCAACGGGATCGAAATAGCGAGCCCAATCGCCAGCAAGAAGAAATCGCCGCGCGCGGCCGCGGCGATGGCCACCACATTATCGAAGCTCATGACAATATCGGCGATCACGACGAGCAGCACCGCGCGCCACAGATGCGCAGCCGCTTCGACTTCGCTCTTATCGGAGCCTTCCGGGACGAGAAGCTTGGCCGAAATATACAAAAGCGCCGCGCCGCCGATGAGCTTCAGATACGGAAGCATCATGAGCGAGGCGAGGACCACCGTAAAAACGATCCGCAGAAGCGCGGCGAGGCCGGCGCCAAGGATCAGCCCCCAGCGCCGTTGCTGCTGCGGCAGTCCGCGGCACGCCATGGCAATCACAATGGCGTTGTCGCCGGACAGCAAAGCGTTGATGAAGATGATCTGGACTACGGCGAACCAGAAGGCCGTATGGCCCAACGCATTGATCCCGGCGTTGAACCAGTCTCGCCACAGGACCGGATTAAAATATTCGGCGATTAAAGTCACCGCGCGGCGCCTCAGCCGACGATTTCATTGCCGGCAAAAAACTGAGCAATCTCGCTAACCGCGGTTTCGGGCGCGTCGGAGCCGTGCACCGAATTCTCGCCGATCGATTTTGCGTGCACCTTGCGAATGGTGCCGGCAGCGGCTTTGGCCGGATCGGTCGCGCCCATGATGTCGCGATAGGCAGCCACCGCATTGTCACCTTCGAGCACCTGTACCACCACCGGTCCGGACGTCATGAAATCAACAAGCTCGCGAAAAAACGGCCGCGCACGATGTACGGCATAGAACGTTTCGGCCTGCTCGCGGCTCATCTTGATGCGCTTTTGCGCCACGATGCGCAAACCCGCCTGTTCGATCATCGCGTTGATGGCCCCCGTCAAATTGCGGGCGGTGGCATCGGGCTTGATGATCGAGAATGTGCGCTCGATCGCCATCACATCATCCTTGGGGATTGCAAATCTTGGGGACTACAAGCGGCGTGTAGGACTAGTGCGGTGGATTTGAAGTTCCTGCAGTTCAGTCGGGAGCTCTCATAGGAACTTCAAATCCACAAACCGCACTAGAATTATATATTTGCTAGTGTCCCTTTAAATTCCGAAGTTCGCATAAGAGCGTGCCGATAAACCATGCGAACTTCGGAATCGGGACACTAGTGCGGCTTATAAACCTTAGCTCGCGCGCGGGGCAAGCGCGCGGGAGGGTAATGCAAGCGGACCGAGCCGAGCGAGTGCAGGATCTCCTGCCCAGACAACATCGCCAATGACAATATCGTCGATTACAACTTTGAGATGCCCAGTTCCGATGACCGACCGGACAATTCCGCGTGAGCGGCTCTTTGTCATTGCGGCTATGAAGCTCGATCACTTTCCAACGAGGGATGATCCTTGTATACGAACCGGGAACAAAGCGAACACGCTCGGAGAGAAAAAATGGACGCAAAGACTGACGAGAGCGCCGGCAAGTGCCCGGTCATGCACACTGCTTTCAGGACAAACCGCGACTGGTGGCCGAACCAGCTGAATCTTCAGGTTCTCCACCACAACTCTACTTTATCCGATCCGATGGGCGCGGCGTTTGACTACGCCAAGGAATTCAAGAGCCTCGATCTCAACGCTGTGATCAAGGACCTGTATGCCTTGATGACGGACTCGCAGGAATGGTGGCCGGCCGACTTTGGCCACTACGGCCCGCTGTTCATCCGCATGGCGTGGCACAGCGCCGGCACGTACCGCACCGGTGACGGCCGCGGCGGCGCGGGACACGGCAACCAGCGCTTCGCGCCGCTCAACAGCTGGCCGGACAACGCCAACCTCGACAAGGCGCGCCGCCTGCTGTGGCCGATCAAGCAGAAATACGGCAAGAAACTCTCGTGGGCCGACCTGATGGTTCTCGCCGGCAACGTCGCCCTCGACTCGATGGGCTTCAAGACGTTCGGTTTCGGCGGCGGCCGCGTCGATGTCTGGGAACCCGAAGAGCTCTACTGGGGCCCCGAGGGAACGTGGCTCGGCGACGAACGCTATAGTGGCGAACGCCAACTTGCTGAGCCGCTCGGCGCGGTGCAGATG
>DASZCJ010000553.1:0-1673 GCA_035943155.1 Xanthobacteraceae bacterium
CGCCTGAGCCGCGCGTCGCCTGGCGCGATCCTTATGCATTGCGCGGTCTCGTGCTCGTTGCCGTGATCGCGACCTTTATCGCCGCCGGCGGTGAACGCTGGCACCGCATCGCCACCGCATTCGATTGGCATGGTGTCGGCGCGCCGGCCAATTTCCGCGTCGATGCCTGGGTGACGCCGCCGGCCTATACCGGCAGGCCGCCGATCATCCTGCCCGGCATCCATCCGGGCGAAACGACGGCAGCGTCCGCGCCAAGCGGCGGCCCGATCAGCGTGCCGGTGAATTCGATTCTGGTGGTGCGCGCGACCGGCCAAGTCAAATTCGAACTCTCCGCCAATGGCGGCGTCACCGCATCGGAGGAAGCCGTGCGGTTGCCGACGGGCACCGAGCAGCATCGCTTTATCATCAACGCAACCGGCGCAGCGACGCTGCGCGGCGCCGGCGAGAAACTGGTCTGGCCGTTCAACGCCGTTCCCGATAAGCCGCCGACCATCGCGCTGACCAAGGATCCCGAACAGCAGACGCGCGGCTCGCTGTTGTTGTCGTACCGGCTGGAGGACGATTACGGGGTCGCCGAGGCGCAGGCGAGTTTTGCCCGCAAGCAAAGCGAGGGCGCCCGCGGGGCGCATCCGCTATTCGGTCCGCCGGATTTCGCGCTGGTCCTGCCGCAGGCGCGCACCAGAAACGGCATCGGCCAGACGATCAAGGACCTCACCGATCATCCCTGGGCGGGCGCCGACGTCGTCATGACGCTGATCGCCCGCGACGACGCCGGCAATGAGGGCAGGAGCGAGCCGTTCGCCTTGCGCTTGCCCGAACGCATTTTCACCAAACCTTTGGCGCGGGCTTTGATCGAGCAGCGCCGCAATCTGGCGCTCGATGCGCAGAGCCGCCCGATCGTCCTCACCGCGCTCGATGCGCTCGGCGCGGCGCCGGAACGGTTCACGCCGGAAGCCAGCGTCTATCTCGGCTTACGGTCGATCTACTGGGCGCTGGACCGCGCCAAGAGCGACGACGATTTGCGCAACGTCGTGCAACGGCTTTGGCAAATGGCGGTAGGCCTCGAGGACGGCGACATTACCAATGCGCAGGACGCCTTGCGCGCCGCCGAAAACGCGCTGCAGCAGGCACTCGACCGCGGCGCCAGCGACCAGGAGATCAAGGCGCTGATGGATCAGCTGCGCGCCGCGATGGACCGTTTCATGCAGGCACTGGCGGAGCAGCTGAAAAACAATCGCGAGCTTGCCCGCCCGCTCGACCCCAATACGCGAATGCTCAGCTCGCGCGATCTGCAAAGCATGCTCGACCGGTTGGAAAATCTCGCGCGCAACGGCGCCAAGGACGCCGCGCGCCAGCTTCTGCAGCAGCTGCAAGAGATGATGGAAAATCTGCAGATGGGCATGCCCGACATGAACGAGGGCGACGAGGACATGATGTCGGCGCTCGACGAGCTCGGCGACATGATCCGCCAGCAACAGCAATTGCGCGACCGCACTTTTCAGCAAGGCCAGGATCAGCGCCAGCGCGGCGCGCCGCACGAGGGCAAGCCGGGCCAGTCGCAACCCAAGGGAAATACGTTTGGCGAGTTGCGGCAAAACCAGCAGGCGCTGCGCGATCGGCTGAACAAATTGCTCGACGAGCTGAAGAACCGCGGCTTGGGCCAGAACCAACAG
>DASZCJ010000554.1:0-7346 GCA_035943155.1 Xanthobacteraceae bacterium
CGCAATCTTCGCCGATATGGGCTTTGCGGTCGCCGAGGGCCCCGACATCGAGACCGACGATTACAATTTCGGCAAGCTCAACTTTCCGGAAGAGCATCCGGCGCGCGCCATGCACGACACGTTCTTTTTCAATCCGAAGCCTGACGGCACGCGGCTTTTGCTACGCACGCACACCTCGCCGGTGCAGGTGCGCACAATGCTGACGCAGAAACCGCCGATCCGCGTCATTATTCCGGGCCGCACCTATCGCTGCGACAGCGATCAGACGCACACGCCGATGTTCCATCAGGTCGAGGGCCTGGTTATCGACAAGGGATCGCATCTCGGCCACATGAAATGGATCCTCGAAGAACTCTTCAAAGCCTTCTTCGAGGTCGATCGCGTCGGCATGCGGTTTCGGCCGTCGTTCTTCCCGTTCACCGAACCTTCGCTCGAAGTCGATATCCAATGCCGCCGCGATAAGGGCGAAATCCGCTTCGGAGAAGGCGACGATTGGATGGAGATACTCGGCGCCGGCATGGTGCATCCGAATGTGCTGCGCAATTGCGGTCTCGATCCGCAGGTGTATCAGGGCTTCGCCTGGGGCATGGGCATCGATCGCATCGCGATGCTCAAATATGGCATGCCGGATCTGCGCGCCTTCTTCGAGGCTGACGTCCGCTGGCTATCGCATTACGGCTTTCGCCCGCTCGACTGGCCGACGCTGGCCGCGGGATTGAGTCAGTGAGCGGCGGCGCAACGGTTTGTAGCCTCCCCTGCTTGCAGGGGACTACTCAGGCGGTCATGAGATCCTGCTCCCTCCCCCCTCGTGGGGGAGGGTGGGGAGGGGGGTGTTAGGTGCCGCACGCTAAGGTCGGCAATCAGCAGCGCAGTCGCGCCAAACAGCTCCGCCAAGCAATGACGCGCGCTGAAGTTTTGCTGTGGCGGTACTTAAAGGCGCATCACATCGACGGACTGGCTTTTCGACGGCAAGTGCCGGTGCGCCAATTCATTGCCGATTTCATCTGTCATGCGGCGCGACTCGCGGTCGAAATCGATGGCGATAACCACGATTTCGAAAATCGACAATTGCATGATCGAAAGCGCGACGAATGGTTTGCGTCGCAACACTACACTGTACTTCGCTTCACCAATGCGCAAGTTCTGAAAAATTTGGAGGGTGTCATCGAGTTTATTCGCGAAACCGCTTTGTTGCGTTTGAAGCAGTTGCCCCCCTCCCTACCCCTCCCCCACAAGGGGGAAGGAAACAATATTGTGGTGGCCATTCGGAGACCTATTGGGCCTAACGGCACGAATGATTTTTCCCGACGAGAGAGGAATCTGCGCCGAGAGTCGCGGCCATGATGAAGCTCACTCTCGGCTGGCTCAAGGAGCATCTCAAAACCGATCGCCCGCTCGATGAGATCGCCGGCAAGCTCACCATGATCGGGCTCGAGGTCGAGCGCATCGAGGACAAGGCAATGCTGTTCGCGCCGTTCGTCATCGCGCGCGTGGTCGAAGCGAAACCGCATCCCAATGCCGACCGGCTGCGCGTGTGCATGGTCGATACCGGCGACGGCAAGCCCGTTCAGGTGGTGTGCGGGGCGCCCAACGCACGCACCGGCATGAAAGGCGTGTTTGCGCCGCCCGGCGCATTCATTCCGGGGAAAAACACTACGCTCGGCGTCGGCAAGATCCGCGACGTCGAGAGCCGCGGCATGCTGGTGTCGGAATTCGAGCTGCAAATCTCCGACGACCACGAAGGAATTATCGAATTGCCGGACGACGCGCCGGTCGGCGAGCCTTACGCGAAATATGCCGGGCTCGACGACCCTATGATCGAAATCAACCTGACACCAAACCGCGGCGATTGCACTGGCGTGCATGGCATCGCGCGCGACCTCGCCGCGGCCGGTATTGGCGAGCTCCACATGGGGAAGCTGCAAAGCGCGACCCTCGCGCCGGTCAAAGGCCAATTTCCCTGCCCCGTTAAGGTGATACTCGACTTCGGCGCGACGGCCTCGCTATGCCCGGCCTTCACGCTGCGGCTCATGCGCGGCGTCAAAAACGGACCCTCGCCGGACTGGCTTGCCCGCCGGCTCACCGCGATCGGGCTTCGTCCGATCAATGCGCTGGTCGATATCACCAACTTCATCACCTATGACCGCGGCCGGCCGTTGCATGTGTTCGATGCCGCCAAAGTGCGCGGCAACCTCACCGTGCGGCGCGCGTGCGGCGGCGAGAGTTTGCTGGCGCTCGACAGCAAGACCTATGCGCTCGACGACACGATGTGCGTCATCGCCGACGCCGACGGCGTCGAATCGCTCGCCGGCATCATGGGCGGCGAAAAGACCGGCTGCTCGGAAACCACCACCGACGTGCTCATCGAATCGGCGTTGTGGGTGCCGACGAACATCGCGCAAACCGGCCGCAAGCTCGGCATCAATTCCGATGCCCGCTATCGTTTCGAGCGCGGCGTCGATCCGGCTTTCATGGTGCCGGGTCTCGAACTGGCGACGCGCATGGTGCTCGATCTGTGCGGTGGGAAGCCGTCAGAAATTACGGTGGCTGGCAGCGCCGCGACGCCCGAGCGGGTGATCGATTTTCCAGTCGCCGAAACCGCGCGGCTAACCGGTCTCGCGGTGCCGCTCGTGGACGCCCGCCGAATACTGGAAAGTCTCGGCTTCAAAGCGGTCGGGCAGGGGGAAAGCATCAAAGTCACGGTGCCATCATGGCGCGCCGACGTGGCGGACAAAGCCGACCTCGTTGAAGAGGTGGTGCGGATCGTCGGCGTCGACCGCGTGCCGTCGGTGCCGTTCGATCGCGGCGAAGCCCCGCGCAAGCCGGTGCTCACGGCGATCCAGGTTCGCACCCGCAAGGCAAAGCGGGCGCTCGCCGCGCGCAACTTGGTCGAAGCGGTGACCTGGTCGTTCGTCAGCAAGAAGCAGGCCGAACTGTTCGGCGGCGGTAAGCCCGAACTGACGCTGGCTAATCCGATTGCCGCCGATCTTTCCGAAATGCGGCCGAGCCTGATCCCCGGGCTCGTGGCGGCTGCGCAAAAAAACGCCGATCGCGGATTTCCGAACACTGCTTTGTTCGAAGTGGGACAAATCTTTCGTGGCGATCGGCCCGAAGATCAGTTCACCGCGGCGGCCGGCGTGCGCCGCGCTTTGGCAAAACCGTCCGGCATCGGCCGCCATTGGACCAAACGCGACGGCGTAGTTGATGCGTTCGACGCCAAAGCCGACGCATTGGCAGTACTCGCCGCCGCCGGCACGCCGGCGCAAGGGCTGCAAACTGTGCCCGGCGGTCCGGCCTGGTTTCATCCCGGCCGCTCCGGAACCATTCAAATCGGGCCGCAGAATGCGCTCGGCCATTTCGGCGAATTGCATCCGCGCGCGCTTGAAGCGCTCGATGCCGAAGGGCCGCTGGTCGCCTTCGAAGTCATTTTGGAGCGCATAGCCGAGCCGAAAGCGCGCGGCACGCGCGCCAAGCCGGCGCTCGAACTTTCACCGTTCCAGCCGGTCGAGCGCGATTTTGCTTTCGTCGTCGAGCGCGACGTCAAAGCCGCCGACCTCGTGCGCGCGGCCCACTCGGCCGACCGCAAGCTTATCGCCGGCATCACGGTGTTCGATGTTTACGAGGGCGAGGGCATCGCGCCGGGCAAGAAATCGATCGCCATCGCGGTGACGCTGCAGCCGCGCGACAAGACCATGACCGATACCGAGATCGAGGCGCTCGCGGCCAAGATCGTCGCCGAAGTCGGCAAGCGCACCGGTGGCGTGTTGCGGGCGTGAAATACGCCGTCACCCTGAAGTGCTCGGCGGGGCGGCACTGGGGCCGCTCATCCTTCGAGGCTCACCGTCATGGCGAGGTGCCCGGCGTCCGCACGGGTCAACATAACGTCGCGTGCTAACAAAAATCCTGAAGTCCAGATATCCTGGGGATCGATGAAAAAATCAACGATCGGCGTACTCGCGACACTTGCAGTCGCTATTGCTCATGCAGCTTTAGTGTCGAAAACTCTTTCTGAGAATATTGCCTCACACATCGAGACAATTCCAATTCAGACTTTGACTATTTCGGACGAACTGTTTCTGAAGGGCGATGCCTCTGGACGTCCCACAACCATTTCCGAAACCTTGAAGGTTGCTCAAGGCTCTGGGCGCCTTCCGCTGGTTATCCTCCTGCACGGTTCTGGTGGAATTGAGGAGAATGCCTTCGTATGGGAGAGGCTATTTGCGTCGTTAGGTATATCTACTTTTGAAATTGATTCATTTACTGGACGCGGGATCGTTAGCACCGTTGCTGATCAGTCACAGCTCGGACGATTAAACATGATTCTCGACTTATATCGCAGTCTCGCGATATTAGCTGGCCATCCGCGGGTAGATCCGAACCGAATTGCTGTCATGGGATTCTCCCGTGGCGGCCAAGCGGCGCTGTATGCGACCCTCAAAAGATTTCAAAGGATGTGGAACCTAAGCGGAATTGATCCCGCGGCCTATATTGCGCTCTATGCGCCTTGCATCACGACTTACATCGACGATACCCAGGTGACCGACCATCCAATCCGCATCTTTCACGGGAGATCCGACGACTGGGTCGAAATCGCTCCTGCGGCGGCACCCGCTCCAAATGTCACAATCGGCGCTGTTCACGTTACGAACCGACCGGCGGGTTCAGCTGGCACCGCACAACACTCGCCTTAAAGCGAACCAGCGTCAGAATTCTAGTCGCTCGGTGTTGCTATTCGGCTGACGCTATTCGCTCGCGCCGGCGGGCGGGATGTCTGCCGTCCACACATGGCCCTTAGCGGACATTCTGCGACTGCGGTCTAGAGACCGCATTCGGGCGTAAAACGGATATTGACCAACCGTCGCTCATCGACCTCGATTTACAAGCCCTAGCCACAGCTAAATCCCACTCACCGCTGCTCGCGCATGATTTGCGGTGTCCCGTAATAGCCGCGCGGTGCGCTTTCATAACGCGGCGTGCGGCGCTCGGCCGGTTCGGGTTTTGCTTTGTGCTTCGGCTTGGCTTCGCTTTCCGCTGCCGATGGCGTTGGTTGTCTTACCGGGCCGAGCCGGCGCAGCACGGCGTCGGCGGCGCGCTCGCCGGATTCCCAAGCGCCGCCGACCGTGCCCCACAATGTCTCATGCGCCGCCTCGCCGGCATACCAGACATCATCGGCGATGCGATCCAGCAATTGCCGGCGCGCCGATTGGCTCCCTGGCACAGCGGCCGACCAGGCGCCGAGCGCATAAGGTTCGGCACTCCAGCGCGTCGCGATTTTGCGGCCGATCGATTTTTTCACTTCGGCGCCGTACAGGCCAGCCAGCCATTCGGTGGCAAAGTCGATCATCGCCGCTTCGCCTTGCGCGGCGAGATCGCGGCCGAATGCGCCAGCCACATCGACGAAGCATAATGGCGTCGCACCGACATTGGCGAGGATCGCGGCGGTATGGGTGTCGGTGGATTTTTCGAACACCAGGTCGTCGCTTTCCAGTCCCAGCGGATTGCCGACAAGTTCGAGCGCGATGCGGTCATAATTGCCAAGCGGCAGCCGGGTGAACGCATCAACACGACGGCCCAGGTCGGGAACGAATTTCAGGCCGCCCGAGGCGATGACATTGGTTGGCACAGTGACGATTGCGGCGGTCGCCGAGATCGAGCCTCTTGCGGTCTCCACCGTGACGCCGCGCCGTGCATCGATCGAACTCGCCGGCGTCGCAAGCTGAATCGCAAGCCCCTGCGCCAGTGTGGCCAGTAATGCGCCGAAACCCGGCTTGCAGAACGCCGCGCTGCGCCGCTCGGCGGCCTTGGCGAAATCGAAAGACGACAGCTGCGCGAGATCCTTGCCGTAGTTGTATGGGCCGAGCACGAATTCCACGGTGGCCCGCCAATCGCCGAGATCGGCGGGCATCGCCTGCGCGCAGGCAATGTCGGACTTGCGTGCCGCATCGTCGATGGCGCGCGTGGCACGGACCTGGACCGAGAGAAAATCCTCAAGCTCGCCCTCGCGCGCGTAGCGCCGGCCGATCCGCACTTTACGACTGAGCGACGCAGAATAAATGTCGCCGCGCCGCGGCGCGATTTTAATCAGTGGATTTGAATCGGGTAGATAAATCCAACGCGCGCCGCGATCGAACGGCACACCAAAACTCTTCGTGTCGGTGACGCAGCGTCCGCCAACATGATCGGTTGCCTCGATCACCAGGTAGCGCCGGCCCGCGGTGGCGAGCCGCCGTGCGGCAGCAATGCCAGCCGCCCCGGCGCCGATGATGACCACGTCGAGCGGACCGCCCGATGGCGTGACTGCGGCCAGGGCTGGGGCCAGGGCTGGGGCCAGGACTGGGGCGAGGGCGGGACGCGCAGCGAGCGCGGCCGAGGCCATGAGCAGCGAACGACGGCTCAGAGACGGCATACTGTCCACAACGTCTTAAGGCCCGATATTGCCGACTTTCGTCGTCCAATTTTGTCGTTTCGCCCCGAACGCCGGCGCAACATTGCCCTAAGCGCGGGCGCGGGGCAAATCTTTCGCTTGATCTAGGAACCGGCCGGCGGCAATGACGTGAATGTATGCTCGACGATGCGATCAGGGCGATCACGCAATTGTTCTCGCCGCCGCTGCGCGCGGTGCTCTGGAAAACCATCGGCTTTGCGCTGGCGCTGATTGTCGTCGTCGGCATCGCGCTGGAACGGCTGATCGTATACCTCGTCGGCGCCGGCAGCGCGTCGGTCGAGGCGACGTTGGGCACTGGGGCGCATCTGCCGGCCAATGCGCTAGCTTGGCTGCTGTCGATTGCCGCTGGCCTCGGCATCGTTGTCGGCAGCATCATGCTGATGCCGGCGGTTACCGCGATTGTCGGCAGTTTCTTCGCCGACCAGATCGGGCAGGAGGTGGAGCGCGAGCATTATCCGGCCGATCCGCCCGGCAAGGCCGTGCCGCTGTGGCTTGCGACCTGGGAAGGTTTCAAGACGGCCTTGCTTGCTGTGGTGATTTACTTGTGCGCCGCGCCGCTTCTGCTGTTCGCCGGCTTTGGCGCAGTGATTTTCTTCCTCGCCACTGCCTATATCCTCGGCCGCGAATATTTCGAGCTCGCCGCCATGCGACTGCGGCCGCGCGCCGAGGCCAAGGCGCTGCGCCGGCGCAACGCAGCCATGGTCTATGTCGGCGGACTATTCATCGCCGCCTTCGTATCGGTCCCGATCGTGAACCTGGCGACGCCGCTGTTCGCGATGGCCCTTATGGTTCATCTGCATAAGCGGCTGAGCGGCAAAACTGCGTAGCCGGATACAGCCGCGTTGCGAGAGGCAAATGTTTGTCACCCTCCCGTGGAGGGGGAGGGTCGCGCCCCAACGGC
>DASZCJ010000555.1:0-4902 GCA_035943155.1 Xanthobacteraceae bacterium
GGCATAAGGTTTCGAGGTCAGCGCGCCGACCGGGCAGATGTCCACGACATTGCCCTGCAGTTCTGAGCGCATGGCGGTTTCGAGATAGGTTGTGATCTCCATATCCTCGCCGCGGCCGATCGCGCCGAGTTCCGGGACACCCGCGACTTCGGTGGCAAACCGCACGCAACGCGTGCATTGGATGCAGCGGTTCATCGAGGTCTTGACCAGAGGTCCAAGATATTTGTCCTCAACCGCGCGCTTGTTCTCGATGAAGCGGCTGGAATCGATGCCGTAGGCCATGGATTGGTCCTGCAGATCGCATTCGCCGCCCTGGTCGCAAATCGGACAATCGAGCGGATGATTGATCAGCAGGAATTCCATGACGCCTTCGCGCGCCTTGCGCACCATCGGCGAGCGGGTCTTAACCTCCGGCGGCTCGCCTTTCGGGCCCGGGCGGCAGTCGCGCACGCCCCAGGCGCAGCTCGCGACCGGTTTAGGTGAGCCGACCAGTTCGACCAGGCACATGCGGCAATTGCCGGCGATCGATAGCCGCTCGTGAAAGCAGAAGCGCGGGATTTCCGCACCGGCGGCCTCGCAGGCCTGGAGCAGCGTATACTCCGGCGGAACATCGATTTCTTTGTGATCGACGATGAGTTTGGTCATCGCTTACTCCGCGGCTTCCGCAACCGGCGGGTCGAGCACGCCCGCTTTATCGGCATTCGCGGTGTATCGATCGATCCGCCTTTCGATCTCCGGCCGGAAATGCCGCAGCAGGCCCTGCACCGGCCAAGCCGCGCCATCGCCGAAAGCGCAGATCGTGTGACCCTCGATCTGCGTCGTGACATCCCACAACATTTCGATCTCACGCTTATGGGCGCGGCCTTCGGCCATGCGCGTGAGCACGCGCCACATCCAGCCCATGCCTTCGCGGCATGGGGTGCACTGGCCGCAGCTCTCATGCTTGTAGAAATATGAGATGCGCGCCATGGCGTGAACGATGTCGGCGGCCTTATCCATCACGATCACCGCCGCGGTGCCAAGCGCCGATTTCTTTTCCCGGCAGCCGTCGAAATCCATCAACAAAGTGTCGGCCTGGTCGGGGCCGGCCGGGACCATGGGCATCGACGAGCCGCCGGGAATAACCGCCATCAAATTATCCCAGCCGCCGCGCACGCCGCCGGCATGCCGTTCGATGAGTTCGCGGAGCGGAATGCCCATCGTTTCTTCGACATTGCACGGCCGTTCGACATGGCCGGAAATGCAGTAAAGCTTGGTGCCGGTATTGTTCGCTCTGCCGATGCCGGCAAACCAGGCCGCACCGCGGCGCATGATGTCCGGCACTTGCGCGATGGTCTCGACATTGTTCACGGTCGTCGGGCAGCCATAGAGTCCCATATTGGCCGGGAATGGCGGCTTAAGCCGCGGCAATCCCTTTTTTCCTTCCAGGCTTTCCAACAGCGCGGTTTCCTCGCCGCAGATATAAGCGCCGGCGCCGTGATGCAGGACGATGTCGAAGTCCCAGCCGTGGACGTTGTTCTTGCCGATCAGCTTGGCGTCATAGGCTTGTTGGATCGCGCCTTCGAGCCGCTCACGTTCGCGGATGAATTCGCCGCGGATATAGATGTAGCTAGTATTCGCCGCCATGGCGCAGCCGGCAATCAGACAGCCTTCGATGAGAAGGTGCGGGTCATGCCGCATGACCTCGCGGTCTTTGCAGGTTCCGGGCTCAGACTCGTCGGCGTTGATCACCAGGTAATGCGGACGGCCTTCCGATTGCTTGGGCATGAACGACCATTTCAGTCCGGTCGCAAATCCCGCGCCGCCACGGCCGCGCTGCCCGGAAGCTTTGACTTCATTGATGATGGCGTCGCGGCCGCGCGCCAATATCTCTTTGGTGCCATCCCAGGCGCCGCGCTGTCGCGCGCCCTCGAGGCCCCAATCGTGCTGACCGTATAAATTTTTGAAAATGCGATCTTTGTCGGCGAGCATCACGTCGGCCTTTACTTGCGTCCCGGATCGGTAACAAACAGCGATGGATCGGTGAGCGTGGTTGGACCGCCGACCGGAGCAGAGTTGATGCGATCGATCTGCGGACCGGGTTTCGGCGTTTTGCCCACTGAAAAGTCATTGATGATCCGCGTCAACGTATCCGGCGTGAGGTCCTCGTAGTAGTCGGCATTGATCTGCACCATCGGCGCGTTCACGCAAGCGCCCAGACATTCGACCTCGATCCACGAAAATGTGCCGTCGGCGGTCACCTTGTTCTCCGCGCCGATCATGCGGCGGCAAACCTTTTTCAGATCGTCGGCGCCGCGCAGCATGCACGGCGTCGTGCCGCAGAGTTGGACATGGAAACGGCCGACCGGAGCGAGATTGAACATGGTGTAGAAGGTCGCCACTTCGAGCACGCGGATCTTGGCCATGCCAAGCAGTTCCGCGGTGGCTTCGATCGCTTTTTGCGGCAGCCAGCCGCCGCATTGTTCCTGCGCGCGCCATAAGATCGGGATGACCGCCGATTGTTGGCGGCCTTCCGGATATTTGGCGATCTGCGCTTTCGCCCAGGCCAGATTGGCCGGCGTGAAGGCGAAGCTCGCGGGCTGTTTTTCGGCCAATCGGCGCACGCTCATCGATCGACCTCGCCAAACACAA
This sequence comes from Xanthobacteraceae bacterium, assembly GCA_035943155.1. GTDB lineage: Bacteria > Pseudomonadota > Alphaproteobacteria > Rhizobiales > Xanthobacteraceae > BOG-931. The sequence goes on from DASZCJ010000555.1 coordinate 2,632, forward strand.
TGTCGATTGAGCCGAGCACGGCCGAGATGTCGGCCAGCATGTGCCCGCGGCAGAGGAAGTCCATGGCCTGCAAATGGGCAAAGCCGGGCGAGCGGATCTTGCACTTGTACGGTTTGTTTGAGCCGTCGGCGATGAGATAGACGCCGAATTCACCCTTCGGCGCCTCGACCGCGGCATAGACCTCGCCGGCCGGGACGCGAAATCCTTCGGTGTAAAGTTTGAAATGATGGATCAGCGCCTCCATCGAGCGCTTCATCTGTTCGCGGCGCGGCGGCACGATCTTATGGTCGTCGGCGGCAACCGGGCCTTGTCCTTCCGGCGCATGCAGCTTGTCGAGGCACACTTTCATGATCCGAATAGACTGGCGCATCTCTTCCATACGGATGCAGTAGCGATCGTAATTATCGCCGTTCTTGCCGATCGGTATGTCAAAATCGAGCTCGGCATAGCATTCATAGGGCTGCGCCTTGCGCAGATCCCACACCGCGCCGGAACCGCGAACCATCACGCCTGAAAACCCGCGCGCCCAAGCGTCTTCGAGCTTGACCACCCCGATATCGACGTTGCGCTGCTTGAAGATGCGGTTCTCGGTAAGAAGCTCCTCCAAATCATCGCAGACTTTGAGGAACGGGTCGCAGAATGCGCCAATATCGTCGATGAGTTTCGGCGGCAGGTCCTCATGCACGCCGCCGGGACGGTAATAATTCGCATGCATGCGGCTGCCAGAGGCGCGCTCATAGAACATCATGAGTTTTTCGCGCTCTTCAAAACCCCAGAGCGGCGGCGTCAGCGCGCCGACATCGAGCGCCTGCGTGGTGACGTTGAGCAGATGCGACAACAGCCGGCTGATTTCGTGATAGAGCACGCGGATAATCTGCGCCCGTTTCGGCACGCTGAGGCCAAGCAGCCGCTCGATAGCAAGGCAGAAAGCATGCTCTTGCGTAAGCGGCGCCACATAATCCAGCCGGTCGAAATAAGGCACGGCCTGCAGATAGGTCTTGTACTCGATCAGCTTTTCGGTGCCGCGGTGCAGAAGGCCGATATGTGGATCGACCCGCTCGACTACTTCGCCGTCAAGCTCCAGCACAAGCCGCAACACGCCGTGCGCCGCCGGATGCTGCGGCCCGAAATTGATGGTGAAGTTGCGGGGCGCGGTTTCTGCCATCACACTGCCTGGGCGACTTTGGCGATCTTGCTTGCCAGCCGCGCATTGAACTTGTCCCATGTGACGACGAAACGCTCGTGGCGGCCTTCGCCGATCAAATCGAGCCCATCATGTGCCTTGATCTTGAACGTGATACGCGATCCGGCGACCCCGACGCATTCGACATCGACGGTCACCGTCATTCCGGGCGGTGTGGCAGCCAGATGGCTGACATCGACATGCACACCGAGGCTGCCTTCGCCGGGATCGAGATGCGGCGCCAATAATTGCGTGCAGGCCCACTCCATCAGCACGATCATAAAGCCAGTGGCAAACACCTTGGGCATCGCCGAAATCTCCGGCGATTCCGGATAGGTATATGGCACCGTCTTGTTCTCGGGCACCTTGTAGGCGAAGCGGTGCGTCAATCCCGGCTTGAGCGTCGCCTTCATGTCAGGACCCCTTGCCGCGTGCTTTCTCGTCACCCGGCAGCACATAATCGGTGCCTTCCCACGGCGAGAGAAAATCAAAGTTGCGGAATTCCTGGGTGAGTCGGACCGGTTCGTAGACGACACGCTTGAGTTCGTCGTCGTAGCGCACCTCAACGAAGCCGGTCAGCGGAAAATCCTTGCGCAGCGGGTGACCCTCGAAGCCATAATCGGTGAGGATCCGCCGCAAGTCCGGATGGCCGGTGAACACGATGCCATAGAGATCGTAAGCTTCCCGCTCATACCAATCCGCGCTGGGAAAGACCGCTATGACCGAGGGCACAGGCGTTGCCTCATCGGTTTCCACTTTGATGCGAATGCGCGAATTGTGTTTGGGCGAAAGCAGATGATAGACGACATCAAAGCGGCGTTCGCGGCTTGGCCAATCGACTGCGGTGATGTCGATCAGGCACCAGAACAGGCAGCGGGAATCATCGCGTAGAAACCGCAAGATCGAGACGATCTCGGCTGCCTGTCCCGTTACCGTCAGCTCGTTATGCGCCACGGCATAGCCGGTCACCGAAGGACCGACCGCGCCAGCGATAGTTTTGCCGAGCGTGTCCAGCGTCTCGTCCATTTTCAACGTTCAATCGTCGAAGTGCGGCGGATCTTCTTTTGCAGCAACAACACGCCATACAA
>DASZCJ010000556.1:0-6284 GCA_035943155.1 Xanthobacteraceae bacterium
CGGCATAGCCCTGACCATGCACATGCGTCGGCAGGTTGATCGGCATATCGTCGACGAAGATTGCCAGATCGGTGCCGTGATCGAGATTGTAGCCGCGCAGATAATACTGATTGGCCTTGCCCCCATCGGCATGCATGACGACGGCAAGGCCGGGCGCGGCTTCCAGGATGTCGCCCGGGCGCACGATCGGACGCGCGTTGAGGTCATGCCCCGAGATCGTTATCTGGCTCGCCATTGTCGGCTAAATCGGCGCACCGCCGGCAACATTGGGCGCGCCGGTATCATAGGACGGCGGTGTACCAGGTGGCACAGCAGTAGCGCTGGCATTAGACCGCGCGGCCGACGGGCGCGGCTTGGTCTGCGGCGCTGTCACCCTGATGGTCGGCAGCGTCACGCTTTCGGCTGCTGCCACCGGCGCCGCACTTGGCTCTGATCTCGGCAATGTTTGGGCGTGAGCGCTCGCGCCAAGACATGCGACGAAAAGACATGCAACGACACGACACGCAACGATAAGGCATGCAACGTCAAACATGGCGCCGAACAAGGCGCGACGGCGCGGTGCTGCGGTGAGAATAACCAGGGACGACATCGCGAATGGCACGCCTGTGGCACGTCACCGCGAATAAGTCTCCCCGCACATCCAAAGAAAGGACGATTGGGTCGTCTATCGCCAGTACTCCCCGACCGACGAGCTCGCGTGTGACCACGGCTGACGGCAGGTCTCCTGACTTGCGGGTCACCACCTTCCGTCGCCTTCCCGGGAAACAAACCCAGTGGACTATTGCCGGAAGATTCGCCGCTCACAGTTGCGGGGGCAGCCGCAGCATTGGGCACTCGCTCGCCCGCACTGCGTTCCCTTTTAATCCCCGAGGGGGCACCGTCACGGTGACCGTAAGTGGACCATTGGCCGTAGTCAATTACGCCACCGCAATGCGGTGGATCGCCTGTTTCGGCTCGGACATGGTCTGGACCCTGCGGCTCAGCTAAGCTTAGCCGGCGCCACTGCGGAGATTTCACCGCAAGCGTGGAGCGGCGGAAAGAATTTTTGATGCGATTGCGCGATTGCCACAATTTTCATGACTTCCGTGAATTGGCAAGGCGACGGCTGCCAAGTCCGATCTTCGATTACATCGACGGTGGCGCCGACGACGAAGTCACGCTCCGGCAAAATACCGCAAGCTTCGAACGCTGCGACCTCGTGCCCAACATTCTGCGCGGGGTGGAAACGCTCGATATGTCGGTCCGGGTCATGGGCCAGAAGCTGGCAATGCCGGTCTATTGCTCGCCGACTGCGCTGCAGCGCTTGTTTCATCACCAAGGCGAAAAGGCCGTCGGCTCGGCGGCGGCAAAATATGGCACCATGTTCGGCGTGTCTTCGCTCGGAACGGTGAGCGTGGAGGAATTGCGCAAGGCTTACCCGACGCCACAAGCCTATCAGTTCTATTTCCACAAAGACCGCGGCCTCAATGACGCGATGCTGCAACGCGCCAAAGCAGCCGGCGTCGACGTGATGATGCTGACCGTGGACAGCATCACCGGCGGAAATCGCGAACGCGATCTGCGCACCGGCTTCTCTATTCCGTTTCGATTGACACTGGCGGGGATGCTGCAATTCGCCATCAAACCGATGTGGGCCGCCAACTACCTCACGCATGAAAAATTTAAGCTGCCGCAATTGGACGCGCACGTCGACATGGGCGGCGGGGCCATGTCGATCGGACGGTATTTCACCGAGATGCTGGACCCGTCGATGAATTGGGACGACGTGGCAAAAATGGTGCGCAATTGGAATGGCCAATTCTGTTTGAAGGGCGTCATGTCGGTTGCCGATGCGAAACGCGCGGCCGAAATCGGTTGCACCGGCATCGTCTTGTCTAATCATGGCGGACGCCAGCTCGACGGCTCGCGCACGCCATTCGATCAGCTCGCCGAGGTCGTCGACGCGGTCGGCGACCGACTAGACGTTTTGATGGATGGCGGCGTGCAGCGCGCGACACACGTGCTCAAAGCGCTTTCGTTGGGCGCCAAGGCCGTCGGCGTCGGACGTTTTTATCTGTTCCCGCTGGCCGCCGCCGGTCAGGCCGGTGTCGAGCGGGCCTTAGGCCTGATGCAGGCCGAGATCGAACGCGGGATGAAGCTGATGGGCTGCGCGTCGATCGCCCAGCTCTCGCGCGCTAATTTGCGGTTCAGATAGTTACTTGACCAACGCGACCAGAAGAAACCTCGGCGACAACGATGTCGGCCGGGCGCTGCACGCAGCAGTTTGGCGGTATCATATTGACGGACGCGGTCGGGATCGTTCCGACGCCCATGGCGGCAATTTCAATCGCCGCATCGTCGACATCGAAGTCCAAGATCGCCACATCGGCTCGATCCCGATCAAAACGCTCTCGCTCATCTTCCATGACAATCGGACTCCTGCGTGAGTATAAAAACAATCCCTGATAAACTCGCGATGTTTCGGAAGATCGGCTAACATCCGCCCGCCATCATACGACTACATTACACTATAGCGCGCAACCCCGTCGCGTGACACGCATTCGATCGTTGATCGACCGCATCTGTCTCTGGTGAACCCATGCAGCGCAAGGTGATGATCTCGTGCGCGGTCACCGGTTCCGCCGATACGCCGGGCCGCAATCCCGCCGTCCCGGTCACGCCCGCGCAGATTGCCGCTTCGGCGATCGATGCCGCCAAGGCCGGCGCCGCCATCGTGCATATTCATGTGCGCGATCCAAAAACCACCAAGCCGAGCATGGACGGCGCGCTGTACCGCGAGACCGTCGAGCGGATCAGAGCAAGCGGCAGCGATGTACTGATCAACCTCACCACCGGGCCGGGTGCCCGTTTCACGCCCGATGACAGCGACCCTTCGAAACCCGGCCCGGACAGCGTGCTCAAATCGCCCGCCGACCGCGTACGTCACGTCATCGAGCTCAAGCCCGACATTTGCAGCCTCGATATGGGCAGCCTCAATATGGGCGACCGGGTGTTCGTCAACACACCCAAGCATCTGCAAAGCATGGCCGCGGCGATCAAAGACGCCGGCGTCATGCCCGAACTTGAAGTGTTCGAAACCGGCCACCTGTTGCTCGCCAAGCGCTTCATCGAGAATGGCTACGTCAAGCCGCCTGGATTGTTTCAGATTTGCTTGGGCATTTCCTGGGGCCAGCCGGCAACCACCGAGGCGATGACCTATATGCGAAGCCTGCTGCCGCCGAATGCTCCGTGGTTTGCCTTCGGCATCTCGCTGCATCAGTTCCCAATGGCGGCGCAGGCCATCCTGCTCGGCGGACACCCGCGCGTCGGGCTCGAGGACAACATCTATCTGGAAAAGGGCAAGCTGGCGCCAAGCAACGCGGCGCTGGTGGAGAAGGCGGCCAAGATCATTGAGACGCTGGGCGATCAGGTCGCGACGCCGAAGGACGCACGGCAGATTCTTGGATTGCTGCCAGCCAATATCTAAACCTCGATCATTCGCCGGAGATCAAGCATCATGGACCTGGGTATCAAGGGTTTGCGCGTCGTCGTTACCGCCGGCGCCGCCGGCATCGGCCGCGAGGTCGCGCGCACTTTCTTGCGGGAAGGCGCGCAGGTCCACATTTGCGATGTCGATCGCGATGCCCTCGCCGCACTCGCAACCAGCGACCCCAAGTTGAAAGCAGCTCTGTGCGACATCTCCGACCGCGAAGCGGCCACCCGATTCATCGATACGGCGGCCGGCGCGCTCGGTGGACTTGATTGCCTTATCAACAATGCCGGCATTGCCGGCCCGACCGGCCGCGTCGACGAGATCCCGCCGGAAGAGTGGGATCACACGCTGGCGGTGAACATTACCGGCCAGTTCAATTGTGTGCGCGCGGCGCTGCAGTACTTGGCCAAAAGCAGCAATCCGTCGATCATCAATCTATCGTCGGTAGCCGGCCGGCTCGGCTTTCCGCTGCGCACGCCCTATGCCGCCTCGAAATGGGCGGTCGTCGGCTTCACCAAATCGCTCGCCATCGAGCTTGGACCGCTTAACATCCGCGTCAATGCGATCCAGCCCGGGGCCGTGGAGGGCGACCGGATTCGGCGGGTATTTGCGGCCAAGGCGCAGGTCCGCGGCGTGTCGATGCAAACGGTCGCCGACGAAGCGATGTCGCATGCTTCGATCAAGGAAATGATCGCGCCGCAACAGCTCGCCGATATGATGGTCTTTCTTGCTTCGCCACGCGGACGCACGGTGTCCGGTCAAGCCATCAGCATCTGCGGCGACGTACAATCGCTGGCCTAGTTTATCTGATTTCAGATGCGCGCCGCTTCAGTCAGGCCGCTTCCGGTTCTATCTTATCCGTTCGGCTCTGCGGATCGATCAAGCTCGCCAGCACCGTCGGGTCTTCGGCGGTAAACACAGTCATCGGCTCGACCCGGCCGCGGATTTCAACCCGATGCCTCTTGAGCGTATCGAGAGCGATGCCTGCGGTGCTGGCGACCTCCTCCGAGACCACGGCGCCGCAGTCCAAAGTTTTCGTCATGTCCTGCAGCCGGGCCGCCACGTTCACGGCGTCGCCGAGCGCGGTGAATATCGTATGGTCGCGAAAGCCGATGTCGCCGACGATCACTTCCCCGGCGTGAATGCCGATGCCGTATTGGATCGGATCGCGCACTTCGGTCGCGAACTGGTGATTGAGATAAGCGACGTTTGACGCAACCAGCGCGGCGGCACGCAAGGCCTGCCGGCAGGCGGTCACCGGATCGACATCGAGGCCGAACAAGGCGAGCACGCCATCGCCGACGAACTGATTGGGCTGCCCGCCGGCGGCGGTCACCGCCTGCGAGGCGGCTTCGACAAATCGATTGATCAAAAAGACAATGTCGAATGGCAGCCGCTCCTCGCTGAGCTTGGTTGAGCCGCGCATATCGACGAACATGCTGACCACGTATCGCTCCTCGCCGATATTGATACGGCGGCGATTACGCACAAAATCGGCGCCGATATGGGGCGGCAAGACGGGGATGACGGCGACGTCGGTCTGCGGCCGCAGCTGACACGCCAGCCGGATCGAGGGATCGCCGGCGCCGACGCGGTTCAACACGAAAGCTTCACGGTGCGAAGGCCGTGGCAGAGCGGCACGGTCACTGACAACGCGAACGCGGCATGTCGAGCAGCGCGCCCGGCCGCCGCAGACGCTGGCGTGCGGAACCTTGAACCGCAAGCTCGCTTCCAAGACGCTCAGGCCCTTCGGTATGCGAACCTGTTTATCCGGATAGGAAACCGTGACCATGCCGCGCCGACGCTCGCGCAGACTGCGCACGCCGCGGGCGACAAACACCAGCGCCAGGGCGGCGGCATAGCCGATCGGAAAATAAAACAGCGTGATTTCGTCAATTATGCCGCGCTGCGGCGGCGGCATCGGTTTGATGTGCTGGGCGCGCCATTGCGGATCCTTGGCTAGCATCGTCACTTCTTCGGCACCATGATGTGCGCCGATCATCGCCAGCGGCGGCAGCAGGACCGCAATGGCGAGCAGGATCGGCGCCGCCCATTTGAAAAACGGTTTCAGCCGGAGCCAGAAATAGAGTCCGATGCAGGCGTGCGTCCACGCGATGGTCAGCAGCACAAACTGTACCGCGATCATGTGCGGCCTTAAAACCCAGTAGGCAAAAAGCGGCGCTGCGTAATTGACTGGGTCGCGCCCGAACACCCATCCGGCCACCCTTACAACGCCGAAGTGACTGGCGAGCCAGAGCGGTATGCTCAAGCCCAACAAAAGCTGGGTAACTTCGGCGATCGTGTAGCGAAAATGCCGGCGCTGATAGAGCGCCCACAGGCCGAGCGAAAAATGGATGGCGGCGGCGGTATAGAGCGTCACGTTGACGATGGGAATGCGCCACCACCAGATGTGAAACGTCAGCCAGGTTTCCATCAATGCATAGGAAACATTGCCGAGGGCGTGATTGAAGAAATGCGAGAAAATGTAGGAGAACATCACGAGGCCGCAGGCGAGGCGCACCTGCCGAACGCCGATGCCGCGCAGCCAATTGGTAATTCGCGCCGCCCCGTCTGTTGCGGGCGAGCGCACGTCGACGATTGCTGGTGCTAGTACCGACATAAGATGAACAGCTTTACAGGCCGAATTGACTAAGCGATAGCGCGATCTGCAAGCGCTCCAGCGTCGAATCGCTACCGAACATTCAGTGACAGCTCCGAATAAGCTGTAACCGTGCGGATAATGGCAATTTGCCGCAAGTCCTCTTGTGAAAAACTCGTCAAAAAAAGCGTCGAAAGCGATGGCGCTTGCAGC
>DASZCJ010000557.1:0-2367 GCA_035943155.1 Xanthobacteraceae bacterium
CGTCTATGCCGATCGATCCTTTAGCTTTGAGCTGCGCACGCCGCCGGTTTCGCACTTTCTCAAAAAGGCGGCGAAGCTTGAAAGCGGCTCGAAGACTCCGGGCCGCGACATTGTCGGCTCGGTCACCAAGGCTCAGGTCCGCGAGATCGCACAGCAGAAGATGAAGGATCTTAACTGCGACACGATCGACGCCGCCATGCGCATGGTCGAAGGATCGGCGCGTTCGATGGGCTATGAGGTGAAGCCATGAGCGGTTTCGGCAAGCGAACCATAAAGGCGCGCGAGGGCGTCGACCGCGAAAAGCTTTACCCGCTTCCTGAAGCGGTGAAGATGGTCAAGGACCGCGCCAAGGCCAAGTTCGACGAGACCATCGAAGTGGCGATGAATCTCGGCATCGATCCGCGCCATGCCGATCAGATGGTGCGCGGGGTCGTCAATCTGCCGAACGGCTCCGGGCGTTCGGTGCGGGTCGCCGTGTTCGCGCGCGGCGCCAAGGCCGACGAGGCCAAAGCGGCCGGCGCCGATATCGTCGGCGCCGAGGACCTGGTGGAAAAAGTGCAGGGCGGCAGTATCGATTTCGATCGCGTCGTGGCGACGCCCGACCTGATGCCGCTGGTCGGCCGGCTCGGCAAAGTATTGGGCCCGCGCGGCCTGATGCCCAATCCGAAGGTCGGCACCGTGACGATGGATATCGCCAATGCGGTGCGCGGCGCCAAAGGCGGGTCGGTGGAGTTCCGCGCCGAGAAGGCCGGCATCATCCAAGCTGGCGTCGGCAAGGCCTCGTTCAGCGAGGACAAGCTGATCGAAAATATCCGCGCTTTTGCCGATGCCGTGCAGAAATCGCGGCCGGCTGGCGCCAAGGGCCATTTCATCAACCGGGTCGCTATCTCCTCAACCATGGGACCCGGCGTAAAGGTCGAACCGGCGAGCCTATTCGCGAGCGCGCAGTCGGCGCATTAAAGCCGCGGGTTAAACCCCCAAGTGCATTAAAGCCGCGGATTAAACCCCCCTTGGCAAAAGCGCTTTGGTGCGTTACTAAAGACGCCTTGGGCGTGCCGGCCCGATTTGTCGGCGCGCCTTTGTGCGCTTTTTCGAACACCATTCAAGCGAGACCGCTTCTTAGTTTTCCGGCTCGGATTGCCTAAGAAGTCGAGGAGCTTAACGGCATCGAAAAAGGCGCTCCTGTCCAAGACTGCGGGTGCCGGCGACGGCTTAATCGAAAGGCCTGCATAGACGGGTGAAGGACAAGGTGGCCGGAGCCTAAAATCGGCTCGGGCCCTTCGGTTCTGATCTCGACGGCTCGGCGCTGTGACAGCACGCCGGGGGCAGGGTGTCAGCGTCGTCCTGCTTTTAAGGGTCCCTGCCGCACGGCGGGATAGAGCGGGATGGCTGGTAGTTAAGCCGGCGGCCCGCGAGGTGGACCGCCAACCGGAGAGAGTTTTGGATCGCAACCGGAGAGAGTTTTGGATCGCGCGGCAAAAAGCGAGCTGGTGACGGCCCTTGGCGAGGTGTTCAAAAACACCACGGTCGTCGTCGTTGCGCATTATTCCGGCCTGACGGTCGCGCAGATGCAAACGCTGCGCCGACAAATGAAACAGGCTGGCGCGAGCGTGAAGGTTGCCAAGAACCGGCTTGCCAAGATCGCGCTCGAAGGCTCCGACGTCGCTTCGATCGGGCCGCTTCTCAAGGGTCCGGCTCTGATCGCGTTCTCGCGCGATCCGGTCGCCGCGCCCAAGGTTGCCGTCGATTTTGCCAAGACCAACGAGCGCTTCGTCATTCTCGGCGGCGCGATGGGCACCACCGCACTCGACCCGAACGGGGTCAAGGCGCTTGCCGCCTTGCCGTCGCTCGACGAGCTGCGGGCCAAGATCGTGGGACTGATCTCGGCGCCGGCGACCAAGATCGCCCAAGTGGTCAACGCGCCTGCGGCAAAGCTTGCCCGTGTGGTCCAGGCCTATGCCAGCAAGACCGAAAACGCGGCCGCTTGACGCGGCCAAGGATAGAACCGAAGGAACAATGTCATGGCTGATCTGCAAAAAATCGTGAGCGACCTGTCCGGTCTCACCGTGCTCGAGGCGGCGGAACTCGCCAAGCTTCTGGAAGAGAAGTGGGGCGTTTCGGCCGCCGCTCCGGTTGCCATGGCTGCCGCTCCGGCCGCCGGTGGCGGCACTGCTGCTCCGGCCGCGGAAAAGACCGAATTCACGGTCATTCTGGCCAACGCAGGCGACAAAAAGATCAACGTGATCAAGGAAGTGCGCGCCATCACGGGCCTGGGCCTCAAGGAAGCCAAGGACCTGGTGGAAGGCGCTCCCAAGGAAGTGAAGGCCGATGTCTCCAAGGACGAGGCCGCCAAGATCAAGAAGCAGC
>DASZCJ010000558.1:0-2197 GCA_035943155.1 Xanthobacteraceae bacterium
CCCCGGGTGAGGGGGCGTCGCCATCAGACTCGGCACCCGCAAATGTCCCCTCACCCGACTTCCTCGCTTCGCTCGGAAGTCGACCTCTCCCCGCCCGCGGGGAGAGGTAATCGTCGCCCAACTCGCCCGCGACTTGCGCCACGTAGCGGCGCAAAATCGGCGAGAGATAACTGTCGACGACGGTCGTGTCGCCCCGGCCGACGAGCTTGATCAGCGGCGATACTTCATGGCTGGCCGACACCTGCGGAAAACCGAGTTCGCGCGCCAATGCCGCCAGTTGCTGTTCGTGAGCGCTGTAGCGATAGGCATGCATCAGCACGATGGCGACTGCGCGAATGCCGTCAGCTTTGGCGTGTTGCAGTTCGTTGCGCACCGTGTCGAGATCCATCGCGTGCTCGACGGTACCGTCGGCACGCACGCGCTCGTCAACCTCCACCACGCGCTCGTACAACATGTCCGGCTTGATGATGTGACGGGCAAATATTTTCGGCCGCGCCTGGTAGCCGATGCGTAGCGCGTCGCGAAATCCTTTGGTGATCAAAAGCAGCGTGCGCTCGCCCTTGCGCTCGAGCAGCGCGTTGGTCGCGACCGTTGTGCCTATCTTTACCGCGCCGATGCGCGCGTTTGGGATCGCAGCGCCCGCCGGCAATCCGAGCAGATGGCGGATGCCATGTACCGCCGCGTCGCTATAGGCCTCGGGGTTCTCGGACAGGAGCTTATGGGTGACGAGACCGCCATCGGGCCGCCGGCCGATCACGTCGGTAAAGGTGCCGCCGCGATCGACCCAGAATTCCCAACTTCCTGACTCCCAAGTCCTTGGCATAGGCCCGATGTGCTCCCAGACATGCTAGTAGTCCGATTCCAACATTCGCATCCCATTGCGTCGAGCACTTTTGCGAATGTTGGACTCGAAGGACCACTAGCAAATGATATGTTTCTAGTGGAGTTTGGATTTGACATTCGCTTCGCGAACTCGCGGCCCGGGGGTAGCGAATGTCAAATCCACTCCACTCGGGGCTTCCGCGCTCGATCCCGATGCACTTTTATGGCACATTGAGCTGTGACGAAGCCGACAAGCCGATCAAATCTACCGCACTTAGTTGAGGACGCAACGATGCACAAGATCGCGATCTCCGCCGCCGCCCTCGACCGCATGACTGCGCGGATGGGCAAATTGCATCCCTTCGACGCGGTTGAACCGCCCAAGGCTGCCTTGCTGGTCATCGATATGCAGAATTATTTCGTCAAGCCGGGTCAGCAAGGCGAGATTCCGCTGGCGCGCGAGATCGTGCCGAACATCAACCGCCTGGCCGCCGGGTTGCGGCGGCGCGGCGGTCATGTCGTGTGGATCCGCAACGGCACCAGGGACACGCGGGAAAATTGGTCGACCTTTCACGAATGCCTCATGACGCCCGATCGGATGCAACGGCGCTACGCCGAAATGGATATCGACGGCGACGGCTACGCCTATTGGCATCTCAATGACATCCGTCCGGAAGATGCGCAGATCACCAAGACCCGCTACAGCGCCTTCATCCAAGGCTCGTCGAATGTCGAGCAGTACCTGCGCAGCCGCGGCATCGACACGCTCCTGGTCGCGGGCACCGCCACCAATGTGTGCTGCGAAAGTTCGGCGCGGGACGCCATGATGCTCAATTTCAAGGTTGTGATGGTCGCGGACGCGCTCGCCACCCACACCGACGACGAGCACAATGCGACGCTTTCGGCATTCTACGGGCAATTCGGCGACGTGCAGTCCACCGATGAGGTGCTGCAATCGTTGGAGCGGGGCGATAAGGCCCGCGCGGCAGCGTAAGGCAGGCACTATCCACCTCCTCGGTCTGGTGATGACGCGTTTGATCGTTCTCGCGGCGCGGTTGAGCGCCCGAGCTATGACGGTGAGCGAATAGGGAAGTAGCGAGTGGCGAATGGAAAACTTCGATTCGCTATTCGCTAAAAGCCCTTCCGAAACAGACCCGCGAGAAACAGACAGGGGGTGGTGCCTGCCTCTAATCCTCACCGAGCTTGCTTCGCTAAGCCAACAAAGAAAGAAGATTCGGAGGCGAAACGCCGACAGACGCAATGAGTGTTATGCCGTGCCTGACGGGCCCGGCCGCGCACCCATCGGGGTGCGCACGACTGTCGGCGTTCCACCGCGGCTCTTGCCTAAGGGACTCTCGTCGCCAAAGGCTCAGCG
>DASZCJ010000559.1:0-2074 GCA_035943155.1 Xanthobacteraceae bacterium
CAGCTAATCGTTGAGCCGCTCCAGGTCTTGAAGTTCAGCGAAGCCGTGAAAAAGGCGCGGCGCGGCAAGGTCCTGGCGAGACTCAAATTTCTTCGCGGACCTGGGAATAAATCCGGCATTTGTCCAATCTTGCTGCTGAAGCCGCAAAGCCGTACCGGCGTGGGACAGGCGGCTGAAAAGGAGATTTGCAATGAGTGAATTCGATTATCGGGACGGCATCAGCCGCCGCAAGGTGCTGGAATGCATGACCTGGTGCGGCACCGGCGTCTTGTGGACAATTTCCGGCGGCGTGCCCCACTCGCTCGGCATCATGGGCGAGGCGCAGGCGGCCGACACGCGCGGCCTTACTTTCCTGCAGATCAGCGACAGCCACGTCGGGTTTGACAAGCCTGCCAATCCCAACGCGCTCGGTACGCTTGAAGAGGCGATCAAAAAGGTCAACGCCTTGCCGCAGAAGCCGGCCTTCATGATCCACACCGGCGACATCACCCATCTGTCGAAGGAAAAGGAATTCGACGACGCCGATCACATCATTTCGCAGTCGCGGCTCGACGTGCATTACGTGCCCGGCGAACACGACTTCGTCGATACCGATCGCAAAATCTATCAAGACCGTTACGGCCGGGCCGCCAAGGGTCACGGCTGGTACAGCTTCGACGCCAACGGCGTGCATTTCATCGGACTGGTCAATACCTTCGATCTCAAAGCCGGCGGTTTGGGCAATCTCGGCACCGAGCAGCTCGAATGGCTGGAGCACGATGTCAAAGGCCGTTCGGCATCAACGCCGATCGTCCTGTTCGCCCACGTCCCGCTCTGGACGGTCTATCAGGACTGGGGCTGGGGCACGGACGACAGCGCCCAGGCCTTATCTTACCTCAAGAAGTTCGGCTCGGTGACCGTGCTCAACGGCCATATCCACCAGGTGATGCAGAAGGTGGAAGGCAATGTCACGTTCCACACCGCGCGTTCGACCGCGTTCCCGCAGCCCGCTCCCGGCACGGCGCCGTCACCGGGCCCGATGAAGGTGCCGGAAGACCAGCTGCGCAAAATGCTCGGCATCGCCAACGTCAACTTCAAACAGAACGAGCAGCGCCTCGCGATCGTCGACTCGCCACTGCAAGGCTAGGATAAAGATAAAAATGTTGCGTCCCCTCATCGCTTCTTCCGTACTCGGCGCTGTCGTCGGATCGGTGCTTGCAGCTGGTGTGCTGTTTGCCCGGGCGGAGGCCACGCCGGGTACGGTGTTCATCGACAACTTCATCTTCAACCCGAAGGCGGTGACGGTGAAGGCCGGCACCACCGTGACCTGGACCAACCGGGACGACATCGTTCACGGCATCGCCTCGTCGAACAATGCCTTCAAAAAATCGCCGGCGATGGACACCGACGATAGCTATTCGTTCACCTTCACTACACCCGGAACCTACCAGTACTTCTGCTATCTGCACCCGCAAATGGTGGGCTCCGTCGTCGTGGAAGCAACAACGGGCAGCATCGCTACGCAATAATGCTACAATCGGCTGCAGCAACATGGACCCGATGAAATATCGTGGATGCGCAGGCACGACGCGATGGCGAATGATGCAGTTGCCGACCAAGAACGGATGCGGCGTTTTCGTGACGCCGCATTACCCCATCTCGACGACCTTTACACGCTGGCACGCTATCTCATGCGCAACGCGACCGACGCCGAGGATGCAGTTCAGGAGTGTTATCTGCGGGCGTTGCGCCACTTCGACAGCTACCGGGGACCGGCAATGAAGCCGTGGCTATTGGCGATCTTGCGGAACGTCTGCAAGGCCGAGTTCGCGCGGCGCGGCAAGGACGAAGTACCGACCGACTTCCCCCAAGACGAGTCCCTAGCCGAGGACATGCCGATGTGGCAGGAGCCGCAAGCTTCGCCGGAAAAATTGATATTACGCCAACAGGATAGCGCCACGATCCGCCGGCTGGTCGCGGAGCTGCCCGAGCCGTTTCGGGAAACCATCGTGCTGCGCGAGGTCAACGATCTTTCTTATCAGGAAATTGCCGAGATCGCCGGCGTGCCGGTGGGAACGGTCATGTCGCGACTGGC
>DASZCJ010000560.1:0-8087 GCA_035943155.1 Xanthobacteraceae bacterium
CTCGTGGTTGAGGACGACGCCATTCTGCTCATGGAACTGGAAGAGATTCTGCAAGAAGCGGGCGCGGAAATTGTCGGCCGGTGTTGCACCGTTACCAACGCGCTCGCCAGCGTCGAAAAGGATGCGATTTCGGCCGCCGTCCTCGACGTGCGGATCGGTAACGTCACCATCGCACCGGTCGCGCGGCAGCTCGGCGAGCGCGGCACGCCGTTTTTCTTCTATACCGGACAAGTCGTGAGCGATCCGGCGCTCGATGAATGGCGCGGTTGTAAGATCGTGGCCAAACCGGCTCAGGCGCAAACGATCGTGTCTGCGGTCGTCGATCTGCTGCACCGGCGGCAATAAGACGCTGATGAGAGGAGTGGGCGAATAGAGTTGGAAACATATGGCCGCGGAAATATAGTTCCTTGGAACCGGAAGATCGTCGCCGAACTCAGTCCGACTCCCGAGAAGCAAAAAAGATTTAGGGTGGAGCGAATGCCGATTTATAGTTTCAAGCTGCGGGACGGCTCCGGCATCCTCGAAGACGAGAACGGCGTCGAACTGCCCGATGATAACAGCGCGACCCAATATGGGCACGATGTCGCCCACGAGCTTATGAAAAGCCGCGAGTTAGAAACCCGCGCCTGGTGCCTGGACGTTTATGAGGAAGGCGGCGGCTGCATCGGCGAAATCCCATTTGCCAAGGTCGATCCAACGCTCGACCATTTGACTCCCAAATGGCGAATGGCTGTGGAGGGCATTGCCGAGCGCAAACGTCTACTCGGCGATGTGATAAGTGCGGTGAACGCCACGGTGCAGGAATCCCGGGCCCTGGTGGCGCGCGCGCGCGGCAAGCCGTACCTCGCCAGCCGGTTCGGCACACGGATCATCCGCGACGTTTGAGGTTTCGACCTTGCCCGTAATACCCATGGGCAGGATGTGGAACTTTCCAGTGTTTTGCAGGTTTCAAAATTGCGTTCGGCGAGAGTGACAAAGGCGACACACTTGGTTTCGCAAGCTGACATTACGGTGGCGGTTTGGTCGGCCTTATGAGTATAATTCAATTTAAAGGGGTCCAATCGTGAGCTGGAGTAATCCTGTGGCAAACAGGCCAGTACCCCGGACCGAACGCGAAAACTTGACCAGGGCGACGGGCAACCGCCTGCTGGCCGCCTTGCCTGATGATGCGTTTGCCCTATTGGAGCCGGATCTTCGGCAGCTCGTGCTGCCACAGGGCGTCGTGTGCTACAGCGCCGGCGATCCGATTGATCAAGTGTATTTTCCCCACACCGGCATGATCTCGCTGCTGGTCACGACCGGCGATGGCGACATGGTCGAAACCTCATCGACCGGCCGCGAGGGCGCGGTCGGTTTGCAGTGCGGTTTCGGCCCGCGGCTATCGTTCACGCGGGCAACGGTGCAGATTCCCGGAAAGTTTTCCGTCATTTCGGCGGCGCGTTTCGAACACGCCGTCAGCCGCAGTCCGGCCTTGCGCGATCTCGTACTCCGCTACATCGAGATGCTGTGGGCGGAAGCGCAGCAGAACGCCGCCTGCAATGCCATTCACGACGGCTCGTCGCGGCTGTGCCGTTGGCTGCTGCAGTGCGCTGACCGGACCGGCAGCGATCAACTGCTGTTGACGCAGGAATTTCTGGCCGAAATGCTCGGTGTGCGGCGCACGACCGTAACCTTGTTGGCCCAGGAGCTGCAGAAGCGGGGTATCCTCCGCTATAGCCGCGGCAGGATCACAATCCTGGATCGTGCCGCCCTCGAGGGCCGCGCCTGCGAGTGCTATGGCGCGGTCAAGCACGCCAACCTTTTGCCGCGCGTCGGCGTCGAGATTTGACCCTCGAGCCGAGCAGGCTCAGCCCGTTCAGCCCGTAGTCCTGTCCAGTTCGATCTCCCGGTTTGCCATGGACTGGCAAAGAACCGTTGACCGGCAAAAAACCGTTCTCCGTTTCCAATCAGCAATTTCGCCGCACGTTTACGATTAAACCCGCAGGCATTTACACGCTTTTTTACACGGCACCGATGTCCCTCGTCCCGCAATGCAGCATACTTTTCAGTGCGTTATCCGAAGTTTTTCTGCGCGTGAGTCGCATGACTTACCGACACGTTTGATACGCCCTATGAAAATACCAGAGCACGGGTGGCGCCATGGCCGTTTTGGGCGGCGTTTTCGACGATACCAGTACTAAGTTCCTGGGCGACGCTTTCGACGCGGTCCTCGGGATGCTGCATGGCACGAACTATCCTGACGGCGTGCGCGAAGTTCTCGCCGACCGGGTGATCGAATTTGGCCGCACCACCTCTGAACGCGATCCGCAGCGGCTGGCACGCGCCGTGCTCGCGAGCTTGGGGATCAAATTTTGAAAGGAATTAAGGAGCGATGCCGCTCCCTCTTAGTAAAGAAATCGAAGAGTGCCGCGCGCATGCTGAACATTGCGCCCGCCAGGCTAGAAGCACCGCTTGTCCCGATATTCGCGAAGACTTTCGTCGTCTCGAGCAAAACTGGCTACAACTTGCGCGCAGCTATGAGGTGGCGCGGCAGATCGTGAGCCCCGGCTCGAAGTCCGACAACCGCAACGAGGGGAACGGAAGCCCACAACGGTCCGGGCTCGCCTAGCCCTCTCAAGCCCAAGCCCGAATAAACAAGCCCCGGCGACTCCCGCCGGGGCTTTCGTTTTCGGCACGGTATAGGCGCGCCGAAGGTGAATGCGCGATGAAGTCTATCAGCCGGTGTGCTGCTTGAGCTTCCGTTCGAGACTGTCGGTGGTCGATCGCACGCCGGCTTGGAAATTGCGCCAATCTTCGTTGACCACATCCCAATTGACCATCGGCGCCTTGCCGCCGGCTGCGCTTGCCGTGAGGCCGTTGCCGGCGCGCCCGGTCGTTGCATCGTATTCGTAAACGCCGAGGATGGTCACGGCCACTCCGAGAATAAACCCAAGCAGGACTGGCATGGCGAACCTCCATCGCAGGCCAAAATGCGCACCATGCAACGCGCTGCGGCAGCGATCGTTCCGCGCGGCACGCTAAAAGCGCCAGGCGCGAAAAGCCGCGACGCGGCAAACGTTTAAGGGAAAAACCGCCGGGAACCGCGAACCTTTAAGGCCGTCCACGCGTTACCCAGCCGAAACCGATCAGCAGACGAGAAAACGTGAATCGAGGAAGTGCCATGGCTCAAGCCCGTTCCGCCAATCAGGATTTCACGCGTAGTTTTGGCGAGGCCAAGAAACACGCGAGCGATCTTGCCGACCAGGCCTCGAGCGCCGCCCAGGATCTTTACGAGGACGCGCGCGGCAAAGCTGCCGATCTCGCCGACAGCGCCAATGACGCGGCGCGGCAGACCGCTGGCTCATTCGAACGCGCGTTGCGCAACACAATCGAAACCCAGCCATACACCGCCGTCGTGATCGCTCTGGGCCTGGGTTGGCTGTTCGGCCGTATGCATCGTCCGTTCTGAGCGATCATGACCGAAAAGATCCGCGAAGAAGACCGCGAAACCGAAGACCAGATGGCGCGACGCAAACTGGGTCCGCGCGGCGTGCCGGGTGAGCCCGACCGCGCCAAGATGACGCCACAGCGCGAGAAGAAGCTGCCGCAATCCGGAGAGTTCGACGGCCACACTGCGTGAACATTTCCTGGGCGCAGCGTTACGAAGCCGTCCGCGTTAGCTCCGCCGCAAGCTTGGCATAAAGCGGATTGTCGCGGGAATAAACGTAGTCGAGCGCCGCGACAGATACCGCTTGCGCGCCCTGTTCACGCAAGAAGTTGGCCAGCGCCTGAACATTGTCGGGCGGGCAGTGCAACGTCAGCATGCCGGACGACGTCGGACCGCCGAACGGGGTTTCGACGCCGAATTTGTCCCGCGCTGCCGCAAGCAGCTTGTCATTCAGTCCGGTAAAACGCGTGCGCACTTCGGCGAAGGCCGCGGCCCGCTTTTGCGCGGCGATGCGGTCGAGCAATAGCCGCGCGGTTTCGCGGTGGGTCTTGTCCCAAGACGCCGCGCGTGCAGCGACGAGATTGGCCTGCGAGCGCAGAATTACGCCGTCCTCTATCGTCTTGAGCCCGTTGGCGGCAAGCGTCGCGCCCGTCGTAGTGATGTCGACGATCATTTCGGCGGTGCCGGCTGCCGGCGCGGCTTCGGTCGCACCGGAGCTTTCGACGATGCGGTAGTCGACGATGCCGTGAGCGGCAAAAAAGTCGCGCGTGAGATTGGCATATTTGGTGGCGAGCCGCATCTTGCGTTCGTGCTTGAGCCGGAATGCGGTCGCCACATCATCGAGATCGGCCATGGTGCGCACGTCGATCCAGGCTTGCGGCACCGCGACGACAACATTGGCGAAGCCAAATCCCAGTCCTGCGATAAAAATCACGTCCTGTTCGGATTGCGGGATCATTTCGCGGATAAGATCCTCGCCGGTGATGCCGAGATGCGCGCCGCCTTGGCTGAGCTGAGCGGTGATTTCGGCCGCCGATAGGTAAGCGATCTCGACATCGTCGAAACCTGCGATGGCGCCACGATAATCGCGCGCACCGCGTGGCTTCACGAGCTCAAGCCCAGCGCGAGCGAAAAATGCTTCCGCGTTTTGCTGCAGCCGGCCTTTTGACGGCACGGCAAGAATGAGTGGCGCGCTCACGAGGTGCCTCCGGCCGCGGCTAGCGCTTCGACCGAGGCGGCGAAGCCAACCGCCGAGATTGCTTCGGGTGCGCCGAGCCGCGTCAATAACCCATCGTAGCGCCCGCCTGCGACGAGCGGGTTATTGGCGGCCGCATTGTGTAGCTCGAACACGAAACCGGTGTAATAGTCGAAGCCGCGGCCGAAACCGGTCGCGAATCTTACCGCGCGCACGTCAAGCCCGCGCGCGGCAAGGAGTCCCGTGCGCGTCTCGAACAGATCGAGCGCCGGTCCGAGCGAGATTTTTGCGTCGGCGGCAAGCGCGCGCAATTTGGCCGCGGCGTCGTCCGGATCGCCGGTGACCGACAGGAAGCGCTCGATCACGGCGCGCGTTTCCTGCGGCAGCCGGGCCGGCGCGTTCAATGTCGCTTGTTCGAGAAAGCGATCGGCAATTTCCGCGACGGAACGCCCGCCGACGGTCGCGATACCTGCGATCGAGAGGAGATCAGTGAGAAGCGCATGCGCGGCTTTCGGATCGGATCCAGCCAACGCGGCAAGCACGCCCTGATATTCCGGTGGATGGTCGGCGGCCGCGAGCGTGAGCTGATTAAGATCATGCTTAAGCGAGGATTTGCGGTTGAAGTCCTTGATAAGCCGCCGCTTCCAAGCCGGCGCCAGATCGAGCGCGGCGATGAAGGCCGAGAACAGCCCGACATCGCCGATGCGGATTTCAGGTCCGGTCAGACCATATTGCGCGGTGGCTTCCAAACCGAGCGCGAGCATTTCGGCATCGGCGGCGGCCTTGTCCCGCCGGCCGAACGATTCAATGCCGAGCTGAAGAAACTCCGCCGACGCGCCGGAACGATGACGAAATACTGCGCCGAGATAGCAAAAGCCCGCCGGCTTGCCCGCGGCGGCCGATTGCAAATAGGCGCGCGAGACCGGAATAGTGAGATCGGGGCGCAGACACATTTCGCGCCCCTGCGGATCGGTAGTGAGAAACATGCGACGCCGGATGTCCTCGCCGGAGAGGTCGAGGAACGGCTCGGCGGGCTGCAGCAGCGGCGGATCGATGCGCGTGTAGCCGGCGCGCAGGTAGGCGCCGATGAGCGCTTGCGCCCGCGGGTCTGGAGCATCTTGTGGCGTCATCTTAGCCATGCGTAAACGCCCGAACAATCGGTAGTCGCTTTCCGCCGTGTGAATGTCGCGTCGGCGCAGGGCTTTAGCACGTCATCTGTCGCTATTCGATGAAGATCGCGCCGTGCCGTTAATCATTCGCCGGCGCCAAAAACCCGCGGGGCGATTGTGGCAGGTTTTGTTACATTGTAACATTAGGGCGAATTTCCGTTCTGGTTAAAGGCTTTCCTCTGTCGGACCGCCCCTGCGCCGACCCCACTTTCATTGGACCACCGAATGCGATTGTTGACGCGCCGTGATGTCATCTCTTTCGCGGCCTTGGCCGGGTTGCTGCGCACTTCCGCCGCCTGGCCGCAAAATCACATACGCGCCGTCGCTACTTTCTCGATTCTCGGCGACCTCGTGAGCAATGTTGGCGGCGACCGCATTCAATTGACGACGCTGGTCGGGGCAAATGGCGACGTGCACGTCTACGCGCCGACGCCGCGCGACGTGAAGTCAGTCGCCACGGCCAACGTCGTATTTGTTAATGGACTAGGGCTTGAAGGTTGGCTCAATCGGTTGATCACGGCCTCGGCTACGCCCGCGCCGGTCGTGGTCGCGAGCCGAGGCGTCAAAGCGCGCAATGGCGCGTCCTTGCACGATCACACAACCAGCGATCCGCACGCCTGGCAGTCGGTCGCCAATGCTGAAATCTATGTTGCCAATATTCGCGACGGGCTGATCGCGGTTGATCCGGCCGGGGAAAAAATCTACCAAGCCAATGCCGCGGCCTATCTCGCCAAGCTCGATAAGCTCGATGCCGAGATCAAAGCTGCAATCGACCAGATTCCGGCCGCGCGCCGCAAAATCATCACGAGCCACGACGCATTCGGCTATTTCGGCCAAGCCTACGGCGTCGAATTCATTGCGCCGGAAGGGTTGTCGACCGATGCTGAACCATCGGCACGCGATTTCGCCAAGCTTATTGGACAAATCCACCGTGAAAAAATTCCGGCGGTGTTTTTCGAAAACGTCGCGGATCCACGCTTGCTCCGACAGATCGCCCAGGAAACCGGCGCCAGGATCGGCGGCGCGCTCTATTCCGATGCGCTGTCGCGGCGAGATGGTCCGGCGGCGACTTATATCGATATGATGCGCAATAATGTCCGCGAATTGACCCGCGCGCTCATATCGTGATGAAGCGTCGTGAGGGCGGTCGAAAAAGCGGCGTAATTGCGTACGATGCTATCGCTCGGGTGGTAAAAACTTTCGACGGAGCAAAAGTTGTATCGGTGGCCGCTCGCAGTCGCGGTGGTGATCAGTGCTTGCCTTGGTGCAGGCACTGCTCAGGCGCATCCGCATGTATGGGTGACTATGCGCACCGCGATCGTTTATGCGCCCGACGGCGCGGTGACGGGCTTGCGCCAAGATTGGACTTTCGATGACATGTATACGGCCTTCGCCATGACGGGGCTGCAGGCTGAGAAAAAGGGGCAATACACACGCGCCGAGTTGCAGCCGCTGGCGCAGGAAAATATCGAATCGCTGAAGGACTTTGGCTATTTCACCTATGCGAGGATCGACGGCAAACGACGGCAAAGCGATACTTTCGCTGCGCCGGTCGATTATTGGCTCGATTACGACTCCGAAGCGACCGAACTGACACTGCATTTCACGCTGCCGTTCAAAGAGCCGGTAGCGGCGAAACGGCTGGTCATCGAAATCTACGATCCGGAATTTTTTATTGATTTCGGTTTTGCTGAACATGATGCGATCAAGCTGGTCGGCGCGCCGCCGCAATGCGGGCTCGCGGCGGAGAAGCTGCACGACGATAATTTCTTTAGCGCGCAGAGCCTCAACCGCTCTTACATTCCCTCCGAGGCCAATATCGGCATGGGCGAGAAATTCGCTAATAAGATCTCGGTGGAATGCCCGTGACAGGCGTGGGCCGGGCGCGCAACTTTCTGTTGGTTCTGGCGATCGTGCTGGCGGCCATTCTCGTAATCGCCGGCGCCGGTATCGCGTGCGCGCAAACGACCTCGTTCGGCGAGCCGCACCTGCCCGCCTTGGGCGGAGTAGCGGGCTGGGTGCTGGCGAAGCAGGCCATGTTCTACCGTTCGTTGGCCGGCATCATGCGCGCGGCGAAAAATGACGGTTCGGCGCTTTGGGCCCTCATGGGTGTGTCCTTTGTCTATGGAATCTTTCATGCCGCCGGACCCGGTCACGGCAAAGCGGTGATTTCTTCTTATCTGCTCGCCAACGAAGAAACCTGGCGGCGCGGCATCACGCTCTCTGTTGCATCCTCTCTGATGCAATCCGTCACCGCGATCGCGATCGTCGCCATCGCAGCCGTTCTGCTCGGCGC
>DASZCJ010000561.1:0-14170 GCA_035943155.1 Xanthobacteraceae bacterium
GATCTGCGCTGTTGTGGTGCGCGTTTATGCCGGCCTAGTCCGAAATAGCCCAGCGCGCGAATATCGCACCAGCCAGCTTCCTAATGGCTTGGCGCCCCCATGGCGCCCCCAGCGTCACGGCAAAGTCCCTTGGGCGTCGCGCTTTGATCTAAGCCTTTGATTTGCCTGGTGCGGACGGCGGGACTCGAACCCGCACAGGGTTTCCCCCAAGGGATTTTAAGTCCCTTGCGTCTACCGTTTCGCCACGTCCGCGAGGGCGGACGCCCATACCACGTCCGCGAAGCGAACGATTATAACTCATCCGCGAAGCGGACTACCAAACTCGCTCACCGGTGAGCGGAGCAATAATTATGGCTGTTTCTTCTTCGCCGCCGAAGCCGACGGCGCCGGCCGGACATCCGCCCAAGGATCGCCACGCTTCTGATCGGGGATCTTGCTGGTCGCCGCCTTGTACTCCGCGTCAAGCCGCTTTTGCCGTTCTTGTTCTTCCGGCGTGAGCGCGCGCTTCTGGTCGCCCTGAAGCGAGATTTTAGGCGACAGCGGGCTCTGTGCGAAGGCACTCGCTGCCGGCAGCGCCAGTACGGCTGCAAGCAGAGCACGCAGCAGGATTCGCCGCGGCCTATGCAGCGTCAACCTATGCACCATAAAATCGCATCGCCCAGCATGGTTTCGAAATACGTCTTCTCGTGCCGCGTCAATCACAGCAACACCCTCCTCGCAGATCACAGCTCACTCCTTGAACACGTGCCCCCAAAGCTCATCCCAGTCGGCGCCCGAAATATCGGTCACGCGGCCGTCTCTCTCAAAGAACTTGTTGGGCACCTGGAACATTGCAAGCATCAGTCCGCCTTCGGGCGTCCAGGCGACGTGACGACTCCCGGCCTCGCGCCAGACAAATTCGCCCGGACCGACGGTTAACCCTTCTGCCGGGCCCTCTTTATCGACGAGCTTGCCTTCGAGCACATAGGTCTGCTCGATCCGTACATGCTCATGGTCCGGCAACGTGGCGCCGGGCGCAAATTTCATCAGTGCCGTGACCAAACCGGTCGCTTTGTCGAGCAGGAGACCTTTCACCTCGCAGCCGGCAAACCGCGTTTTCCTCCATTCCATCTGCGCAGGGCGCACCACATGCGAATGCGTGTCGGCGGTGTCATGCCTCGACTTCGACGTCACAGCGTCCATGACCTACTCCTCTTAGTCTTGAACGCGATCATAGCCGATCGCCGCGGTGTACACTACCGTCGGCTCCCTCGCCCGTCCTACCGCTGCTTTACATGGCGCTTTACATGGCGCCGTCGCGGATTGGCGGCTGGAAGGCAAGCCCGGTGTCCCAGGGAAAATAGATCCAAGTGTCCTGCGACACTTCGGTGATGAACGTGTCGACCATCGGCCGGCCCATGGGCTTGGCATAAACGGTTGCGAAATGAGCGCGGGGCAAAATCCCGCGCACCACTCTCGCGGTCTGGCCCGTATCCACCAGGTCGTCGACGATGAGCACGCCTTTGCCCTCCCCACCGCCGCGCCCAATCACGCTGGCGGCCACATCTTTGAGAATTTTCAGATCGCTCTGGCGGGTGTGGTCGTAGCTTGAGATGCACACCGTCTCAATCACGCGGATGCCGAGTTCCCGGGCTACGATCGCTGCCGGAACAAGCCCGCCGCGGGTGATAGTGACAATCGCCTCGAACGGCCCGGCGCCACTGAGCCGCCACGCTAGCGCCCGGGAATCGCGGTGGAACTGGTCCCACGATACCGGGAAGATTTTTGTCGGGTCGATCGGTCGGTCGGATTCTGCCTGTTGCATCGGATTCTTTATCGTCGGCGCCAGTGTCCCGATTCCGAAGTTCGCAAGTGTTTGCGGCGCCTCTGATGCGAACTTCGGAATCAAAGGGACACTATGCAAATTTATGATTCTAGTGTGGTTTCTGGATTTGAAGTTCCTATCCGAGCGAGCCGCTTAATCGTAGGAACTTCAAATCCACCACACTAAAGCTCACTCACAGCGCGTTGACCCAATCGATCACTTGCCCGCGGGCGACCACCGGCGTCGTTAAATGCCCAGCAAAGACTTCGACATATTTGCTCTTCGGATTCTTAGCGAGTGCGTCAAAGGCGTATTGGGGGCCGCGGCGGTCGATCGGGTCGAGTTTGCCGACAACCCACAGCAGCGGCACTGGCGAGGCCGCCGCACCGATCGCCGCCGCGTTTTTCGGAATGACAGCCGGTCCGTCCGGATCGAACCAGCTCAGATAAACAATCGGAGTTGCGGTCGTACTCAGCGGAATGCCCTGCGCCATATCGGGAAAACTCTGTGGCACATTGCCCTTGCCCTCGGCGACCAGCATTTTGGCGCGCGCCACCGCATCGCTGACGAAGCTTCGCATATTTCCGACCTCGGGCAGATGGCCGGGAGCGAGCGCGACGACGCCGGCGAGCTCGGGATGTCGCGCCGCGTAGCCGATCGCGGCATTGGCCCCTAGCGAATGGCCCACAAGAACAATGCGGCTCGCCCCGCCCGCTTTTAAACCGGCGACGGCGGCATCGATCTCGGCCAGCGCCTGATCGTAAGTCGCGTCATAGCGGCGATGAAGCGACCAAGGCATTTCCGGAGTCGCAACCAGCGCGCCCTCCTCCTTCAAGGCGTTGGTGGTGCCACCATCCAATCCGCCCGGCCAACTGCCTTTGCCGTGCAGATAAACAATGCCCATTCCATGAAGATCGGCGGCCGGCTCGGCGGCGCAAAATTGCGGCGCCAATAACAAGCCGAACATCGCAACGATTGTGCCAAAAGCGATGGAGATGACGCGGCGCCGATTCATGTGCCCATTATGATCCATAAAACTGGACAAATGTTTGAGGAATGACAGGGCGCGACGGCGTAGCAAGCGTCAAGTTTTGGCGAGCGCCGCCTTGACGCGCACCAACATGGCCTCGATTGCGTGTTTGGCCGCCGCGAGCTTCTGCGGATCGCGCGAACGCACGACGACATTGGTGTTGGCCAGATTCTTCTCGTCTAAGAAAGGATAGGAGCCGATCACCACATCGTTATGTTTTTGCGCGATCATGCCGAGCTCGGTCCCGATGTCGCCTTCGCGGCAATCTGCGCGGATCGATTCGGACAACATCTTCGCCCCGGTCTTGAGCTGCGGCGCCACATAATCGAGCATCGCCTGCATGACGCTCGGGATGCCGGCCATCACGATGACGTTGGCGAGCCAAAATCCAGGAGCCGCGGAAATCTTGTTCAATACCAACGTGGCGCCGGCAGGCACGCGCGTCATGCGCATGCGCGCCTCGTTCATCACGCCGCCGGTCTGCGCTACGCGCTCTCGCATGATCTCAACAGCGCGTGGATGATGTTCGAGCGCAACCCCGAAAGCCTTGGCGACGCATTCTGCAGTAATGTCGTCATGGGTCGGGCCGATACCCCCGGTCGTAAACAGATAAGTGTACCGCGTCCGCAACGCGTTCACCGCGGCAATGATCTCCGGCTCCTCATCGGGAACGATCCGCACTTCTCTCAGATCGATACCGATGCCGGTCAAAAATTCGGCGATGTAGCCGACGTTTTTATCCTTGGTGCGGCCCGACAAAATCTCGTCGCCGATCACCAGCACCCCGGCGGTGACCACCACCGTGCCGTCGGTTCTGGCCGCGCCGAGCGCCATGCTGTCGGTCATGCCGTGATCTCCGTGCCGCGCCTCCTCTAGCGCGGCGCCGAGCGCGGCTCAAGCGCACGCGCGAAAAAGCGCGATGCGCATCGCACCTCAAAGCCAGCGTGATTGAGCTGAAACCCGCTTTCAGCGACGGCTCGGCATGCCCGGATAGCCCAGAATATCGCTTCTCTTCTGCAAATATTCCTCGCGATCGATCTCGCCCCGGGCATATCTGCGGCCGAGCAATTCGAGCACCGTACCTTCGCGCCTATCGCGCACCGCGGCGAGTGCGCGCATACGTTTGCGCCATTTGTGCTGCACGTACCAAGCGGTAGCGGCAATGACTACGCCAACGATGAGGATCGGTTCGAGCATGGTCATCGAGGCCGGCGTCTGCTCCCGCCCCTATAACGGGGTAGTGTCTTTTCAGGTTCCTTTGTTTCTACCCCGACGGGCACCTGGCTGGCCGTCCACCGTCCGGCATTGGCGCACCGCACGGCGGACAATGCTATACAGGCCGCAACTGGGGAGTGGCGCAATCGATGACCTATTGCGGTGGAATTCTGGTCCGGGAAGGGCTGGTGATGTTTGCCGATACGCGGACCAATGCCGGGGTCGACAACATCTCGACCTTCCGCAAGCTCCATGTGTTCAAGGACCCGAAAAAGCGCGTCATGGCGATCGCCTCGGCGGGCAATCTGTCAATCAGCCAATCGGTGGTAAGCACATTGACCGAGGGCTACGACAATCCGGAAACCGGCGAGCGTGAAACGCTGATGAACGCGCCGACCTTGTTCCAGGCGGCGCGGCGCGTCGGTCATGTGGTCCGTACCATTCACCAGACGGAAGCTCCGGCGCTCGAATCATCCGATGTTAGCTTCGATGTCTCCTTCCTGTTCGGAGGGCAGATCATGGGCGAGCGCATGCGTCTGTTCATGATCTACTCGGCCGGCAATTTCATCGAATGCACGGTCGATACGCCCTATCTGCAGATCGGCGAGCACAAATACGGCAAGCCGGTGCTCGACCGCGCCATCAATTACGAAATGGATATCTACGATGCGCTCAAAGTTGGCCTGGTTTCCATCGATTCGACCATGCGATCGAATCTCTCCGTCGGCATGCCGATTGATCTTGTGGTGTTGCGGCGCGACACCTGCGATCCGGAGCTAATCTACCGGATCGAGCCCGGCGAGCCGTATTTTACGGATTTGCGCGAGCGATGGTCGGCCGCCTTGCGCGCAGCACATATAGGCATACCGCGGCCGCCTTACGCCAACCGGCGCTGAAGCCGAAGCTTAACAGCCCAACGCCGGCCAAAGTCACAAGCCGCAATTTACCGATCGTTAACGATGGCGGCCAAAGCCGAGACACTTCGCGTTGGCGCCGGGTTAGATGCAAATTGCAAATCATTTGCAAGTTTTTGCGCCTAATCCTGGCGCTCGGCCAATATGTCCAAAGGTGGCACTGTGTTGCCTTCGGCGCAGACGCAAACCGCCGGGGAGACAACCCGTCGCGCTTGGATCGAGCGCGGCTTGGTTTGCTCGCCCTGATTGGCGTCATCGTCGCCATGGCGATCATATGCATAGCCGTGGCGGTGTTCAGCTCCGCGCAACGCGCCAATGAAGTTGCCGCCGACAGCCAACAGCTGTTGATCCGGCGGGCAATCAACGACCATGCCGAACGCGCGCTGCATCACTTGGAAAGCATCGCCTTGACGCCGCGCGCTGCTCTAAGAATTCGCGACAATTTGGACTTGGCTTGGCTAGATCGGCGCGTCGGCCAATGGTTGCAGAACTTCTACAGTAATGACGCGGTCGTCGTGTTCGGTGCCGACGATCACGTCGAGTATGCCCGTTCCCAGATTGCGACCGAATTGGCTTCGGTCGATCAGCGCGGCGAGCTGGCGGCGATTGTTAGTCTGCTTCGCGGTAGGCTTTCCGGTCTGCCTGCGAATACCGTTCCGGTGATCGTGCCGGCGGATCTGTCAAAGCCGGGTCGAAGCGCCGCCGTGATCGCGCGGTTTTCAGGCAAGCCGGCAGTCATCGCGGCCGTTGCCGTGGGTGTTGCGGCGGACTTTGCCAACGGGAACGCCAACGCTCCCATCGTGCTTTCGGTCAAATACATCGACAGCCGTTTTCTCGAACGAGCCAGCCATCAATTTCAACTCGATGACTTCCACATGATCGAGGGGCTGGCGCCAGCTCCCGACGACGAGCACGTCATCGCGCTGACCGATGCCTACGGCTATCAGTGATCCGCTTGGCATGGAAACCGGCCCGCCCGGGCGGCGCAGTCGTTGCGAGCGTCCTGCCGTTTATCGCCCTGGCGATCGCCGCCTTTGTTTTGCTGATTATTATCGTCATGCGGTATATGCAGCGCACGACGACCGCGATCAGCACCGGTGAGCGGCAATTGCGCCATCTCGCAATGCACGACCCGGTTTGCGGATTGCCCAACCGCATTTTTTCGCGGAGCGACTCGAACGCGCCATCGTCGAGGTGCGCGACGGCGGCCCGACGGCGGCGGTATTTTACATCGACCTCGATCATTTCAAGGACATCAACGACACGCTCGGCCACCATATCGGCGACGAACTCATTCTCAATGTCACGCAACGCCTGAGCGAAATCATGCGTGACGACGATCTGGTTGCCCGGCTGGGCGGCGACGAATTTGCCATTATCATGACTTGCGCTTCGGACAGTTACTCATTGCAAGCGATTGCCGAGCGAATCCTATCCGCAGTCTGCACGCCATTTGTTGTCAGCGGCCACGGTATCAATATCGGTGCATCGATCGGGATCGCGGTGATCGACAGCTGCGTCCAGGACGCCGGCGACATCCTGCGGTACGCAGACATGGCGCTCTATCGTGCCAAGAACGAGGGCCGCAACCGCGCCTGCATCTATGACGCGGCAATGGATGCCGACCTGTCGAATCGCAAATTGCTGGAAAGCGCGCTGCGCCAAGCAATCAAAAACCAGGAGTTGCACGTCGTCTATCAGCCGATCGTCAATCCGAGCGGCCAGACGCTCATGGGCGTCGAGGCACTGGCGCGCTGGGTTCATCCCGTCCACGGCGAAATCCCGCCGGCGCGGTTCATTCCGATTGCCGAGCATTCCGGTCTGATCATCGAGCTCGGCGAATTCATGTTGCGCCGCGCCTGTCTCGATGGACGCAATTGGCCAGCGCTGACCGTCGCCGTCAATGTCTCGCCGCTGCAATTCCGCCGCCCCAATTTCGTTGAGTTGATCGAGTGCATTCTCACCGAGACCGGTTTCGAGCCCGACCGTCTCGAACTTGAATTGACCGAGAGCACGCTCCTCGGCAATCTCGAACACGCCGAATTGTCCATGCTGCAGCTCAAAGGCATCGGCGTGTGCTTTGCGCTCGACGATTTCGGCACTGGATATTCCAGTCTGCTTTATTTGCGGCGTTTTCCGTTCGACAAGCTCAAGATCGATTCCAGTTTCGTGCGCTCGATCGAGAAGGCCGCCGATGCCGCCGCCAGCGTTCATGCCGTGGTCAGCCTCGGCCGCGGTCTTGGCATGAAGGTGACGGCGGAAGGCGTTGAGACGGCCGAGCAGCATCTGTTCCTGCGCGCCGCCGGCGTGTATTCGATGCAAGGGTTTCGCTTCGGCAGACCGGTAGTCGCCGCCGAGATCGACCATCGGCTGGCGACGCCCGAGGCCTACCGCGTCACCAGTCCCGACCAGGAAATCGCCTTAGCAGGCTGACCGCCCCGCACTATTGCTGCGACGGTCATTCCGGACCGCGAACCCGGAATCCATAACCCCTGTCTCTGCGCTCAATCCCGGCGAACTGTGATTATGGATTGCGGACTCGCCGCTGAGCGGCGATCCGCAATGACGAGGGAGGGATTGCCGCAGCGCATAGTGTTCGCCACTATCCTGCCAGCAAACACAGGATGGAGAACGTCGATGGCTGGCCGGAAAGTTGCAGTGGTGACGGGCGCCGGGACAGGCGTGGGCCGCGCGGTCACGCTTGCATTGATGCGCGAAGGTTACGCGGTGGTGCTGGCCGGCCGACGTAAGGAGCTTTTGGATACGGTCGCCAAAGAAGGCGCACAGACGCCAGGCGAAGCGCTCACCGTGGCTACCGACGTTGCCGATTCAGCCTCGATCAAAGCGCTCTTTGCCAAGGCCAAGGAAACTTACGGCCGCCTCGACCTCCTCTTCAACAATGCGGGCATCGGCGCGCCGGCGGTGCCTATCGAACAACTTCCGCTCGATAAATGGCAGGCGGTGGTGGCCACTAATCTCACTGGCGTGTTTCTGTGCACCCAGGAAGCCATAAAGATTATGAAAACACAGCAACCGCGCGGCGGCCGCATCATCAACAATGGCTCAATCTCGGCGCATACGCCGCGGCCTCACTCCGCCGCCTATACCGCGACCAAACACGCGGTCACCGGGCTGACCAAACAGACCGCGCTCGACTGCCGCGGCGATGACATCTGCTGCGGCCAGATCGATATCGGCAATGCGGCAACGCCGCTTACCGAGCGCATGGTGCAGGGCGAAGGCGTGCTGCAGCCAGACGGCCGCAAGATGATCGAGTCGCGCATGGCGGCCGAAGATGTCGGCCGCGCCGTCGTATACATGGCGAGCCTGCCGCTCGATACCAATGTGCTGTTCATGACGGTGATGGCCAATTTAATGCCGTTCGTCGGGCGCGGTTAGCTCACGATGACGAGCGAGTGGCACGATTGGCATGACTTTTACATGCTGCTCGGCACCTCGTCGGCGGCGTTGGTCGCGCTGTTATTTGTCGCCGTCTCGATCGGAGCGAGTTTTCTCACACCGCAACGCAGCATCGCTACCAGCACTTTCATGAGCCCGGTCGTTTTCCATTTCGCCACGATCTTGTTGCTCAGCCTTGTTGCGCTTGTGCCCGCGCATACGACGATATCGCTCGCGGTCGGCCTCGCAGTGCTGGCAATCGCGGGGCTTTCTTACACGACAGTAGTGCTGGTCGGCCTTGCCCGCGCGTCGGTCAGCGATATCGCGGACCGGCTTGGTTACGGAATTGTCCCGCTTGCGGCATATCTGGCAATTCTTGCCTCGGCGGGACTTGCTATCGCACGCCCCGCACTCGGCGCCGATATTTTGTCGGCGGCCTTGCTGCTGCTCCTCGCCGTCAATATTCGCAACGCCTGGGATCTGGTGCTGGCTTTCGCGCGCCGGGTTGCAAGTCAAAAGTCGGATACGTGATGCGGTTTAACC
Organism: Xanthobacteraceae bacterium; assembly: GCA_035943155.1. Taxonomy (GTDB): domain Bacteria; phylum Pseudomonadota; class Alphaproteobacteria; order Rhizobiales; family Xanthobacteraceae; genus BOG-931. The sequence continues at coordinate 8,906 of DASZCJ010000561.1, forward strand.
CGCGGCGCTGACCTTGATTTTTGTACCGGCACGCACCTTGCCGAGCGTTTTCACATCGCCAAGCGCCTTCGCCCAAATATTGCAGGGGCTGGCGAGCCTGGTTTCGTCGCCCTTGGAAATCGGCGTGCGACCGAAGCCGATTGCTATGGCATTGCCGTCCGGCCAATAGGCAATCTCGCCCGGGGTGACGACGGCGCGAGCGTCTTTCTCACGCGACACTTTCACTGGAATTTCGAAATAGACCTCCTCGCCCCACGTCAGCGCGGACGCCGTGATCGGCAACGCCGCGGCGATCGCTTTTGCCGTCGGGGTATCGAGAAGTTCGGCATCAAGGGTGACCGAACCTAAGTCGAAGCGAATGCGCGTCATACTCGTCATGTTCGTAAAGCTCACGGTCTCATGAATGGTGAACCAGGTTCACGTGCAGAGCGAATTACTCAATCAATTGTCACAATATCATTCAAGCATTCAGGTTTTATTCTCGGTGAAGGCTGCACGATTCCAGACATCGTCGATACCGGGGCATCCATTTTGTTGGATTACCTGCAACGCCTTCTGCCAGGCATTTTTCTATGCGTCGCGATCACGTTTGCGGCGATGCTCCTGGAATCGGTAGAAACCCGTCTTGTCGGGCATACTTATCTTGAAGCGCTCGTGCTCGCGATCCTAATCGGTATAGCGGTCCGCGCGGCGCAGCCCGGTCCGCGCTTTAATGCCGGCATCCATATTTGCGCGAAATTTGTGCTCGAATGCGCGATCGTGATGCTCGGCGCTTCCGTCAGTGCCGCAGCGATCATGGCGCTCGGCCCGATCTTGATCGTCGGCATCGTCTGCATCGTCGCGATTGCGATTGGGACAAGCTATTGCATATGCCGCCTGCTCGGACTGCCGCAACGCATGGCCATCCTCATCGCCTGCGGCAATTCGATTTGCGGAAACTCGGCGATTGCAGCGGTCGCGCCGATTGTCGGCGCCGACGGCAATGACATCGCGTCGTCGATTTCGTTCACCGCCGTCCTTGGCGTTGTCGTCGTCCTTACATTGCCACTGCTCGCCCCTGTGCTGCATCTATCGTTGACGCAATATGGCGTGTTGGCCGGACTGACCGTCTATGCGGTGCCGCAAGTTCTGGCCGCAACGCTGCCCATCGGCGCGTTGAGCAACCAGATTGGCACGGTCATCAAGCTCGTGCGCGTCTTGATGCTGGGGCCGGTGGTGCTCGGCTTTTCGCTTCTTGCCGGCGACCTGCGGCCGGCGCACAGTCGACCGAACCGCCGCGGCCCTCGATTTCGTGAAATGATCCCCTGGTTCATCACCGGCTTTCTCGCCCTGATGTTAATTCGGTCGTTGGGCCTCATTCCGGCAGCCGTGGTGCCGCCCGTCACGCATGCGGCAGCATTGCTCACGACTATCGCGATGGCAGGACTTGGCTTGGGTGTTGATCTGCGCACGGTTGTTCGCACCGGCTTGCGCGTGACGCTCGCGGTGACGGTATCGCTCTTGGTACTTGGCTGATCAGTTACGCGCTTATCCCGGATATCGGGAATAAGCGGCCCGTAATAAGCCGCCCATAGGGCCGATCCGATCATGACCCTGGCTATTGCGCTGAACGATCTCAGTGCAGCCGGAACTCGCCGTCGATGGCGCGGATCTCGGTCGGCCTGATCAGCCGCGCATGGGCGACCGTGACCGAGTGCAGCGGGCCCTCCAGGGTCTCCAGCCAGAAATTGAGGAACTTGTTGAGCGCCGGGAAGGCCGGACAGAAGTCGTAGTCCTGCCAGACATAGGTTTGTAGGAGCCAAGGATGATCCGGCCGCCGATAAAGAATATTGGCTGTGGTGAGGCCGTAGCCTTCAAGCTGCCGGCGAAAATCTTGTGAAACCATCATGCCCTCCATCCCGCCATCGGGAATGTTTGAGTGACTCGCTCCTCCATGCAAGCCTCAAGAATGACAAAGTTGTTTATCTTCAAGGCACTAGCAGCATCCAAACATATCTGCTAACAAGCAGTCCGTGCTATGGCCCGGCTGCGCTACTACCTGTCGTGGGCAATTAACGGCATCGTCTGGGGAGGCGTTTCCTGCCTGCCCATCAACAAATTTTGGCCGAGCGGGCTGGGAACCGATCGGCCTTTAATGCCAGTCGAATTTGTTGGCAATCAATCTCATTGAGTGCTAAAAAACTTGCCGGCGCCTCTTGCGGGCAAAAAATCCCGCCCCTATGTCGCCGACAAGCGGTCATCCGGGAGGGAAAACAAGCCATTCCGAGCTTTTTCGGGCGGCCGCGCCGCACACGCACTCTGTAATCTTTTCAATAAGTTAGGAGGATACCATGAAATTTCGCCCGCTTCACGACCGCGTCGTCGTCAAGCGCATCGATGCCGAGGAAAAGTCTGCCGGCGGCATCATCATTCCCGACACCGCCAAGGAGAAGCCCTCTCAAGGCGAGGTCATCGCCATCGGCCCGGGCGGCCGTGACGAGTCCGGCAAGCTGATCCCCATCGACGTCAAGGTCGGCGATCGCGTGCTGTTCGGCAAATGGTCGGGCACCGAGGTCAAGATCGACGGCCAAGAGCTCCTGATCATGAAGGAGTCCGACATCATGGGCGTGCTCGACGAGACGGTCGCCAGACGGAAGGCCGCCTAACCCACTTCGGTTCGTCATGGCCGGGCTTGACCCGGCATCCATAGAGCCGTGTCGGCTGCATGGATCACCGGGTCAGGCCCGGTGATGACGAGCGAAAAAGCAAACGTAAAGTCTTCAGGAGATACGCAAATGGCTGCTAAAGAAGTCAGATTCTCAGTTGACGCGCGCGACAAGATGTTGCGCGGCGTCGACATCCTCGCCAACGCCGTGAGGGTGACGCTCGGCCCCAAGGGCCGCAACGTCGTGCTGGACAAATCGTTCGGCGCGCCGCGCATCACCAAGGACGGCGTCACCGTCGCCAAGGAAATCGAACTGGAGGACAAGTTCGAGAATATGGGCGCGCAGATGGTGCGTGAGGTCGCATCCAAGACCTCCGACATTGCCGGTGACGGCACCACGACAGCGACCGTGCTCGCCGCTGCTATCGTCAAGGAAGGCGCCAAGGCGGTTGCCGCCGGCATGAACCCGATGGACCTCAAGCGCGGCATCGACATCGCAGTCGAGACCGTGGTCGAGGAGCTCAAGAAGAACTCGAAGAAAGTCACGTCGAACGAAGAGATCGCCCAGGTCGGCACCATTTCGGCCAACGGCGATCAGGAGATCGGCCGCTTCCTCGCCGAGGCGATGAAGAAGGTCGGCAATGAAGGCGTGATCACGGTCGAAGAGGCCAAGAGCCTGGAGACCGAGCTAGACGTGGTCGAAGGCATGCAATTCGACCGCGGCTATATCTCGCCCTACTTCATCACCAACGCCGACAAGATGCGGGTGGAGATGGAGGATCCCTACATCCTCATCAACGAGAAGAAGCTCTCGGCGCTCAACGAGCTGTTGCCACTGCTTGAAGCCGTGGTGCAGACCGGCAAGCCGCTTTTGATCGTTGCCGAGGACGTCGAGGGCGAGGCGCTTGCCACGCTCGTGGTCAACAAGCTGCGCGGCGGATTGAAAGTCGCGGCCGTGAAGGCCCCTGGCTTTGGCGATCGCCGCAAAGCGATGTTGCAGGATATCGCCGTCCTAACCGGCGGTACCGCGATCAGCGAAGATCTCGGCATCAAGCTCGAGAACGTCACGCTGAACATGCTCGGCCGCACCAAGAAAGTGATGATCGACAAGGAAAACACCACGATCGTCAACGGCGCCGGCAAGAAGAAGGACATCGAGGACCGCATCGCCCAGATCAAGGCGCAGATCGAGGAGACCACCTCCGACTACGACCGCGAGAAGCTGCAAGAGCGGCTTGCCAAACTCGCCGGCGGCGTCGCGGTGATCCGCGTCGGCGGCGCCACTGAGGTCGAGGTGAAGGAGCGCAAGGATCGCGTCGATGACGCGATGCACGCGACCCGTGCGGCCGTCGAAGAAGGCATCCTGCCTGGCGGCGGAGTAGCGCTGTTGCGCGCCACCGAAGCGCTCAAGCGCGTGCGCACGCAAAACGAAGACCAGAAGCATGGCGTCGAGATCGTGCGCAAGGCGCTCTCCTCGCCGGCTCGCCAGATCGCCATCAATTCCGGCGAAGACGGCTCCGTCATTGTCGGCAAGATCCTGGAGAAGGACCAGTACAGCTATGGTTTCGACGCCCAGGACGGCGAGTATGGCGACATGGTGAAGAAGGGCATCATCGACCCGACCAAGGTCGTGCGCCAGGCGCTGCAAGGCGCTTCTTCGGTCGCCGGTCTGCTCATTACCACCGAGGCGATGGTGGCCGAACTGCCGAAGAAGAAAGACGCTATGCCGGCGATGCCGGGTGGCGGCGGCGGAATGGATTTCTAAGTTCACGCGTCACAAGCGACGTAAAAGACGAGGCCCGGGAGCAATCCCGGGCCTTTTGCTATCGGAGGACAAGTTACTGAAATAGAAACGACCACGAGCGAGAGGCGCGCGTTCATCCGGCGTCGCCTGTCACCGTGGCCGTAAGAGCATGATCCCGAAAGATCACGCCGCAAGCTAACGATAGATCATAAGCAACTCGCCATCGCCGCTTGCAAAGGCAAAGCTAACAGGCATCAATGACAGGCAGATGACTGTGAAATCAGGTCCAATCCATATCGGCATCGGCGGCTGGACCTTCGCGCCCTGGCGCGGCCTGTTCTATCCGCCGGGCTTGCCGCACAGCAAAGAACTCGGCTTTGCCGCCGCACGCCTGACCTCGATCGAGGTCAACGGTACTTTCTATCGCACCCAGACGCCGGCGACGTTTCGGAAATGGGCAAGCGAAGTCCCAAAAGGTTTTCTGTTCTCGCTCAAGGGCCCACGCTTTGCGACTAACCGGCGCGTGCTCAAGGAGGCCGGCGACTCGATCAAACGGTTCCTCGATTCCGGCGTGACCGAATTAGGCGAACGGCTTGGCCCCCTGCTGTGGCAATTCGCGCCGACCAAAAAATTCGACCCTGCCGATTTCGGCGGCTTTCTCGAACTGTTGCCGGACCGCTTCGGCGGGCATACGCTGCGCCATGTCATCGAGGTCCGCCACGACAGCTTCCGCACGCCGGAATTCGTCGCGCTGTTGCGCAAGTTCGACATGCCGGTCGTGTACACCGATCATGTGAAATATCCGAATATTGCCGACAGCACCGGCAAGTTCGTCTATGCGCGGCTGCAGCGCGGCAAGGATACGATACCCACTGCC
>DASZCJ010000562.1:0-7022 GCA_035943155.1 Xanthobacteraceae bacterium
GATTGACGGAATGATCATAAGCTAATGCCCACATTCCGACGATCCAGGCGGCGTGAACAAGCACGATGAGCGGAAGGTGCGAGCGCCCGTATTCCATGCCGCCGGCGGCGAATAACCGGCGTTCGTTCTGTCTTGCCCACCATAATTCGGCGATGCGCTGGAGCGTGAGAAAAGCAAGCAGAGCTGCGCCCCAGCCAAAAGATCACAGTTCGACCGCGAGGAAGTAAGCGGAAAAACCCGGGCCGAATGCCGCCAGCAGATGCGGGCCGCATGCCCCGGTTCGCACTGCATGATCGAGCACGAACAGCGCCGTCGCGGAGGACATGTTGCCATAGCGACGCAACACCTCCCACGAGTGCCCGAGCTGGTCGCGCGTAAGCCCAAGCACCTCCTCCATCGTCTCGAGCAATTTGCGGCCGCCGGGATGAAACAGAAAACCGTTAAAATCACCGAGCGACAGGTCGTTACGACCAAGAAAATCCTGCAGTGCCGGCGCCAGTGCTTTTTTCATCAGCGACGGCAATTCCGGACTGAGCACAATACCAAAACCGTCGTCCTTAATGTCCCAACCCATGATGTGCTCGGTATTTCGCCAGCACCATTCACCGCTTGCCAGGATGCGTGGCCCAGCGCGCGAGCCGCTCTTTGTATTGTGTAGCAGCAAGCCCGCGGCGCCGTCGCCAAACAAAGCGGATGAGACGAACATGGTGGGACTCGGATCGTTGACCCGCAAACACAAACTGCAGAGGTCTACTGTGAGGAACAAGACAAGCGCGCCGTCCTTGGCGTGAGCCAGGCGCGCGGCGCGAGCAAGGCCCGCAACTCCGGCGCCGCAGCCGAGTCCGAATATTGGCAGCCGTTCGACGGTCGGCGGCAGTTTAAGCCGGTTGAGCAGCATGGCATCGAGGCTTGGGATCGCCAGCCCGGTGATCGTATTGGTCACGATCATATCAATCGCATCGAGACCGATGCCGGCCGCTTCGGTCGCTTTCACGGTCACCTGTTCCAGGAGATCGAGTGCGTGCCGATGAAACGACTGAGTACGCTCCTCCCAGCTATGCGGCCTTAAGTACCATTCGATCGGTTCGCAATTGTACCGAAATTCGATCCCAGTATTGTCATAGAGCGGCCAGAGCTTTCGCAGATGCGGAAAGAGCTGTTTGGCGCGAAAGGCGGCTTCAGATTGCGCCAGGCGAAACGGCGGGTTCGCTGTCGCAAGCGACAGGATCTCCACATCAAACGTCGCCGCCGCGGCCCGGCGGTGTGCCGCGGACCTCACTACATCCAACATGCGGAAGTTCCCCGCCGCGAAATTGTCCCGGTGGTTAACACCACGGCCTAAGGTGTTCGTCCCGTCACGTTGTCGTAGAGCGAGGCGTGGCCTAATTTATTCCCGTCACATTGTCGTGTAGTGGCGAATAGCCCGATGGAAGTGATGAATAGATTACGGCCAGTTCATGTCATCGGCGGCGGTCTCGCTGGTTGCGAGGCGGCTTGGCAGTTGGCGAAGCGCGCCGTTCCCGTGATGCTGCATGAAATGCGGCCGGCCCGGTCGACCGCGGTTCATAAGACGGCGCGGCTCGCGGAACTCGTTTGCTCGAACTCGTTCCGCTCCGACGATGCGCAGGGCAGCGCCATCGGCCTTTTGCATGCCGAGATGCGCCGGCTTGATTCGCTTATTATGCGCGCTGCCGACGCCAACACACTCCCTGCCGGGAGCGCGCTTGCCGTCGATCGCGATGGTTTTGCTGAAGCGGTAACAGCGGCTCTTGGTGCCGAGCCGCTCGTGGAGATCAACCGCGAGGAAGTTATCGCCCCGCCGCCAGATTGGGACAGCGTGATTATTGCCACGGGTCCGCTGACCTCGCCGGGACTGACCAACGCGATCCGAGGACTGACCGGCGAAGACGCCTTGGCGTTTTTCGACGCGATCGCACCAATCGTCTATCGCGACTCCATTGATATGGACATCGCTTGGTTTCAATCGCGTTATAACAAGGCCGGTCCGGCAGGTTCCGGCGCCGATTACATCAACTGTCCGCTCACCAAAGCCGACTACGAGAATTTCGTCGATGCGCTGCTCGCCGGCGACAAGACCACGTTTCACGGCTTTGAAATGGCGACGCCGTACTTTGACGGCTGTTTACCGATCGAGGTGATGGCCGAGCGTGGGCGCGAAACGTTGCGTCACGGACCAATGAAGCCATTCGGTCTGGCGAATCCACATTGTCCCGAGAATAAACCCTATGCCGTGGTGCAGCTTCGTCAGGACAACCGGCTCGGGACGCTGTTTAACATCGTGGGCTTTCAGACCAAGCTGAAACATGCCGAGCAAGCGCGCATCTTCCGAACGATTCCCGGCTTGGCGAAGGCCGAATTCGCCCGTCTCGGCGGCTTGCATCGCAACACCTTTCTCAATTCGCCGAATCTCTTGGACGGTACCTTGCGGTTACGGGCGCAGCCGCGGTTGCGCTTTGCCGGACAGATCACCGGCTGCGAAGGCTACGTCGAATCCGCGTCGATTGGCCTGCTCGCCGGCCGTTTTGCGGCTGCGGAGCGACTCGGGAAGGACATCATTCCACCGCCGCCGACCACAGCGCATGGTGCGCTGCTCGCCCATATCACCGGCGGACATATCGAAACGATCGATGCCGGTCCACGATCGTTCCAGCCGATGAATGTCAATTTCGGATTATTTCCGCCGCTCGCGCGGACGCTGGCCAAGCATGCAGACAAGAATGCCGCCGAGCATGCCGATGGCAGCCGCTTGGGCAGCCGCTTGCGCGGCAGCGCGAAGACGGATGTCAGAAAGCGCGCGCTCTGCGCGCGGGCGCTCCACGATCTCGAAAACTGGCAGTTCGGCCGCCTTCCCGCTGCGGCGGAATAGCCACTCGCATGCTACAAATCGGTATGACCGAAAATCCGGAGAAACTCGGAAGCCGCTGGCGATCGACGACCGTACTTAAGCGCGATGTGTTTTCCACGATCGAGCGCGGGCGCTTTCACACCGAACGCGGCGAAGTCGATGCCGTGCTGCGGCATCTAGACGAGGTGCCGTGGTGGAGCCGTCCGCTGGCCAAGGAACTATTTCGACGCGAGCGCCGGGCGCTGGCTGTGGCAGGCGAGCTCGAGGTCGCGCCACCGCTGTTGCTTGCCGGACGGCAATTTCTGGTGCGCGGCTGGATCGATGGCGTGCCGCTGCATATCGCGAAGCCTTACGGCGAAGTCGCTTATTTCCGTTCGGCGAAAGCCGCCTTACGGCTTCTCCACCGCGCTGGGATTGCGCATAACGATCTCGCCAAGGAACAGAACTGGCTCTATGCGCACGGACGGGCCTACCTCACCGATTTTCAACTGGCGGCGTTCTTTCGCCGCCGCAGCCGGTTGTTTCGTCTCGCCCGTTACGAAGATTTGCGCCACCTGCTCAAACATAAGCGCCGCTATGCGCCGACCGCATTAACCGCCGCCGAGCGCCGTGTTCTGGCGCGTAAGACACTGATTACCCGGCTGTGGATGGCCACTGGAAAAAAACTTTATTACGCGATCACCCGCGGATTAAATTTCACCGACCGCGAGGGCCGCGGCATCCGATTCACTCAAGAAGCGCCAGTGATCGCCGAGCGCTTGCGCACGCATCCGCAGGTTCGCGAAGTCGCCATTGTGGCGTTTCCCGATCGCCGTACCGGCACCGGTCTCTATGCCTTTGTCGAGGGAGCCGCGACCGAGCGTGAATTGCTCGAAATTCTCGGCGATGGAAAACCTGAGCATTTGCAGGTCGTGGAGTCTCTGCCGCGCAACAAGCAAGGCGAAATCCGCAGCGAAATTCTCGAACTGGTGGCGATGAATCAGCTCGATCTGATCGATTCGCTGATTCATACCGAGGCTGAACGCGCCATCGTGTCTCGTATTGTGTCCGAGCGGCGTAACTTGCGCGACCGTTTTGCCTTTTGACTCTGTTTAGAAGCGAGTCAACTTCAAACGCCGGCAGCGGGCAACAGGCCCGAGCAGTCAGAAACCGGCCAAGTGCAAATCAACTTGCGAGTCGGTTAAAGTTCCGCGCAGCGCGCCACATCAGCCATTGCCGGCGCCAGGGCGAGAGCGCGCTTGGAGCGAAAATACCCGATCGCTCCAAGCGATCGAGCATTGGCCGCACCAGCGCTATGGGCAGAAATGCAGGCAGCGCCTGCTGAGGCAGGCTCCTCAGCATCTCCGCTGCCGCGTCAAGATGCCTGCGCACCACACTGCACAGCTCCGCAGCCGCCGCATTTAACGGCGCCGACGAATGGGCGGCAAATACGTCTTCCGGACCTAGCCCATGAGACTCGAGGAGCTGGAGCGGCAAATAGAGTTGACGGCGCGCCGTATGTTTTGGCAGCGCCAACAAAAGACCGACCAAGGCGTAGGCTATTCCCGCTGGCCGTGCGGCGGCGGCAGCATCCGCGCCAAGAACTTGCGCCGCCATCTCGAACAGTGCCGATGAAGTGTTAATCGCATAGTCTTCAAGCTGCGCGATCGTCAGCATTGGCTCATTATAAAGATCGAACCGCCGGGCTTCGATAAGTGTCAAAAACGCGTTCACCGGCAGGCGATAGGCTTCGATCGTACTGAGGAGAGCTAGCGCAGCAGGGCTCGCGCTGGCTTCGCCCCCGCGTTGCCTCTGAAGGACTTCGCGCCACCACTGCAACCGAATCTCTCCTGGCATTGCCTCGCGCGCGAGATCGCGGACTCGCGCCACCTCAAGGTTGAATGCGTACAGAGCATGAAGGCCGGCGCGACATTGCCCCGGCGCGAATAAGGTTGCGACAAAGCGATCCCGATCCGAGCTGCGAACAAGTTCGGCGCAATAGGAAAACGCGTCTTGTGTGATGCCAGGCATCATTCGACCGCGATCAGCCCCGCGCCGACGCGGCGACCTTCCATCAGCATCACGTTGTAGGTGCGCACGGCCGGTCCAGTCGTCATCGCATCCAGCGCGATATGGGCTTCGTGGAATCTCGCGCGCAGTAAATCCGGCGGGCGCCATGGCGTCGCGCCGCTTCCGATGATGAAGAAATCCAACTCTGCGGCGACCGCAAACACGCGCGACAGCACTTCGCCGTCGATCTCAACGGGCGAGCCGACCGGCCATGCCCAAATTCCGTCGGGCAGACAAACCAACGAACCCCGATGCGCCATTCCAGCGAAGCGAAAACCACCCGCACCGTGAGCGTCGATGAGCACCTGCCGCGGCAGATGGGGCTCGTCCACTAGCGGCGTACTCTAGCCCGCTGCGGCGGCGAAAGCGGCGCGGAGGACCTAGATGCCGTGGCCGGCGCAGTCGGCGGCGTCCCCGGCTCTTCTGCGCCACCGACGCGTCCGCGGCCGACGCCGAGATAGATCAAGATCGGCGAAGCGATGAACACCGAAGTGTAGGTACCGACCAGCACGACACCAAACATCATCGTAGCGGTGAAGCTGTGGATCGCCTGTCCGCCGAACAGCAGTAGAGCCAGAAGCGACATCGCCACCGTGACATGGGTGACAATGGAGCGTGACAATGTGGCATTTACCGACGCATTTAGTAGGTCCGGCATCGACATGCGCTTATAGCGGCGCAGCATTTCACGGATGCGGTCGTAGATCACGACGGTGTCGTTAAGCGAATATCCCAAGATCGTGAGCAGCGCTGCGATGCTGGTGAGATCGAAATCAACACCAGTCAGCGACATGAATCCAACGGTGAGCACAATGTCGTGCACGTTGGCGATCATGGCCCCGAGTGCAAACTGCCATTCGAAACGAAACCAGAGATAGATCAGGATCGCGAAGATCGCCAACACCAACCCGATCGTGCCATAGGCCAAAAGTTCGGTGGAAACGCTCGGGCCGACCACCTCGACGCGCCGGTAATTTACCTCGTCGCCGAGTGCATTGCGGACTTTCTGCACCGCCGCCTGTTGCGCTTCGTCACCACCGGGCTGCTGCGAAATGCGGATCAGCACGTCATCCGGGGCACCGAATTGCTGAAGCTGGAAATCCCCAAGCTGCAATGAACCGATCGTCGAGCGCATCTTGGCGAGGTCCGCCGGACCCGCTTTGGTCTGCACCTCGATCAGCGTGCCGCCGATAAAGTCGATGCCAAAATTGAGCCCATGGAAAAAGAACAGCGCGATCGCCGCAATCGACAGCATTGCCGACATAGGGAAACTGATGCGCCGGAAGCGCATGAAATCGAATTTCGTGTCATCGGGAACGATACGAAGGAGGCGCACGGCGATACTTTCAGGTGAGGCTTCTTACTTTGGGCATGAACCGTTCCGAAAGACAGTCCACAGCTTGCGGCGATGCTATATCGGTACGACGCGGGGCCGCCACATCCTTACCCAGTAGGCAACGATCAGCCGGGTCAAGGTGAAGGCGGTGAACAAAGTAGTGATGATGCCGATGCCGAGCGTCACCGCAAAGCCGCGCACCGGACCGGTGCCGATATAGAACAAAACCGCGGCCGCAATAAACGTCGTAATGTTGGAATCGAGAATGGTCGCAAGCGCCCGTGAGAAGCCGGCATCGATGGCGTTGATGGCGGTGCGGTTGGCGCGCACTTCTTCGCGAATGCGCTCGTAAATGAGCACATTCGAATCAACCGCAATACCGACCGTCAGCACGATGCCGGCAATGCCCGGAAGCGTAAGAGTGGCGCTTAACAGCGACAGGACACCGAAAATCATCGCGACGTTCACCGCAACCGCGACATTGGCGAACAAGCCGAATAATCCGTAGGTGACGAACATGAAAATGATGACGAGCGCCGCACCGGCATAGGCAGCGTGCTCGCCGGCATTAATCGAATCCTGGCCGAGGCCGGGACCGACAGTGCGTTCTTCGATGATCGTCAGCGGCGCCGGCAGTGCGCCAGCGCGTAGCAGGATAGCGAGGTCATTGGCGGATTGAACGGTGAAACTTCCTGAAATCTGCCCCGAACCGCCAAGGATTGGCTCGCGAATAACCGGCGCCGAGATCACCTTGTTGTCGAGGACGATGGC
>DASZCJ010000563.1:0-3030 GCA_035943155.1 Xanthobacteraceae bacterium
CCACGTCGATCTGATGCGGCGCGCGAGCGGCCGGCGCATCTGCGAGCCGGGCGCGATACCGGGCGAGGTTGCGGCAGCGCGCGCTGGCGGCCGCTTTGCCGTGCAACGTTACGGCGACCGCTACGGCGATCGTTCCAGCGACCGCTCCAGCGATCCTGGCGTCACCGGCTCGATCACAAGCCGCACACATCGGCGCACTGCCGCCGAAGATGACGACCGTCTGTCGAGCGCAGTTGCCGGCGAGGATTGATCTAACCGCGGTCAGTTTAGGAAAAGGCGATCATTTCCAGAAACGACCGCGTAAGTGTTTTCGGCCGATAATGGAAGGCAGGAGCAATTTGCACGGGATGCAGCCCATGTCAGATTGGGCTCCAAGTATCGCTGCGCTGCTGGCGGTCATTTATTTTTTGCTGTTCCCAAACCAGTTCGGAGAAATCCTGGCTTGGATCGCGCGCGTATTTTGATAGCACTCCACGCCCTCTCGCCTACGCTCGCGAGCTCTCACCTCCCGCTGGTCTCCATCTGCCGCAGCACCGCGGCGCTCGGCCAGCAATCGACTTTGAGCCCGTTGCGCCTCTGATAATCGCCGAGCGCGGCGCGCGTCAGCATGCCGGCTTTGCCGTCGATCTTGTCATGGTAATAGCCGCGCGCGGTGAGCACGCGCTGCAGCGCAACGAGATCGGCGGTCGGCAATTGCACGACACTGCTCCACGGCGTTTCGAACGGGCGGGGATCGCCGATACGGTCGCTCAGATGGCCGACAAACAACACGTAGAGATCGGAAAAATTATATTCCTTGATGACAAAATAGTTTTTGGTGGCAAGAAACGACGGACCGTAGAGACCCGCGGGCTGCACCAGCGACGCGGTTTCGGCGCGTTCGGCGGCGGACAATACGCGGCCATAGGCGGGCTTGAAGCCGCGCGCGAGCCAGTCGCCGATTGCGAGCGTGTAGCTCGGCACGCCGGTGGTGCAATCGACATCGGCAGGCGGATGCACCTCGTAGGCCCAGCGCAACCGCGGCTGCCAGCCTTTGCCGACAAGTTGCTTGGCGGCGGAGGCGAGCGCATCGGGCACCGAATGCCAGATATCGGCGTGGCCGTTGCCGTCGAAGTCAACCGCATATTTCAGATAATCCGACGGCAAGAATTGCGTCAGCCCCATCGCGCCCGCCCAGGAGCTGCGCATGTCGGCGAGCTTGATCCCGCCTTGGTCGAGGATCTTCATTGCCAGCAAGAATTCCGTGAGGAACTGCTCCTTGCGCCGGCCGAGATAGGCCTGCGTCGCCAGCACGCGGATCGCGTTGCGCGAGTCGGTGGACCGGCCGAAATCGGTTTCGCGGCCGAAGATCGCCAGCAAAATCGCCGGCGGCACGCCGAATTGGCGTTCGATCGTCTCAAGCGGCGCGCGATAGCGCTCGTAAATCCTGCGCGCGTCGCCGGCGAGCCGCTCGATTGCCGGCTCCTTGAGATAGTCCGCCGGTGTCGTGACAAATTCCGGCTGCCCAGCGGATGGTCGTTCCACCCGCCCGGGCAGCACGAGATCGGGCAGCGTCAGGTCGGGCTCAAGCCCGCGCGTTGCGGTATCAAATGTCGCGCGCGAAATGCCCAGCGCCTGCGCTTGCGGCCACAGCGATTGCAGCCAAGTTGCAAACGCGGCATCCGCCCTGGCGCTGCCGTGCGCACATTGCAGTGCACAGACAACCGCAAGCACCGTGCCGCAGTGGCGAAACAGCCCGTCCCGTATCATCGAACCCTCATGTCGCGGTACGAACCGGGCATAGCGGTCGCGCGTTGATCAAGATCAGCCATCCATTGCTGGAGACGTCCATGCAAGTGCCGCTGGAAATCGCGTTCCACAATACCAAAAGCGAGCGCTGGGCCGAGGAACTTATTCGCGATCGCGTCGCCGACCTCGAGGATTTGTACGGCCGCCTGATTTCCTGCCGGATTCGCGTCGATCAGCGGGCGAAGAACAGTTCCGGCACTATACCGCCTGTGGTGCGGATCGAGCTCGGCATTCCCGGCCACAAGGACCTGGTCGTCAGTCACGAGCCCGAGCATCTCGAACGCAAATTCCAACGGCCCGATCTGCGCAATGCGATCCATGAAGCGTTTCGCATTGCCGAACGCCGTCTGCGCGATCTCAAGGAGCAGCGCGAACGACGCACCAAGGAGCCGCACCATGATTCCGAAAATCAAGCGCTCGGCCAAGTGGCGGAGCTGGTGCCGGACAAGGACCAAGGATTCCTCATGACCAAGGAAGGTGGACTGCTTTATTTCCACCGCAACGCGATTTTGGCAGGCGATTTTGACAAATTGCGGCGCGGCGATGAGGTGTATTACATCGAGGACGTCGGCGATACCGGCCCGATTGCGACGAAGGTGCGAGTGAAGGGCGGTTAGTGGCAGAGGGAGACAGTTACTTATCGCACCGCGATAATGAACAGCCGCGGAAAGCGGAGCAGCACCTTGCCGTCGAAGCGCGGCTTATAGGCGCCGACGATTTTTTCCGTATAAGCAGCGAGAAATTGCTCGCGCGCGGCGGGGGCGAGCGGCGACAGGAATGGTTGCAGCGACGAGCCCTTGAACCACTCGACGATCGCTTGCGGCGACGCCATCACGTGGTTGTAGACGGTGTGCCAGACATCGATAGCGCTGCAGACCGGCTTGAGCAGATCGTAATAGGCCTCGGGCGGCGGCAGGTCCTGGCGCGACGCGGCCTTGATCTCGGGATGGTCGCGCCACGAGCCGCTCGCGCCGACTTCGCCCTGGAACACGAGCCCCGGCTCGCGCGTATTGTCGGGCATCTGAACCGCCAGCACGCCGCCATCCGGCAGGGTCGCCAACAAGCGCCGCATGATCGCCGGATGATCCGGCAGCCATTGCAGGACGGCATTGCCGAAAATGAGATCGGTGCCGGCATCCGGGGTCCAGGTTGCGATATCGCCCTGCACGAACTTGCAGGTCGGCAACCGTTCGCGCGCTTTGCGCAACATGTCCGGCGACGAATCGAGCCCGACTACTTGCG
>DASZCJ010000564.1:0-3890 GCA_035943155.1 Xanthobacteraceae bacterium
CGCAAGGGGAGAGGGAAAGGTCTGCAGCGGAAAAGAGCTTATTCCAAACGACCTAATTTCCCCGCCGCCGGATCTCTTTCGGGCGCAGCGGCGCGCGGCTGTGCGCATTGTTGAGATGCACGAGATGCTTGAGCATCGCCATGAAGGCGCTGCGCTGCCCAGCTTTGAGCGGCGCCAGGATCAGTCGCTGCGTCGAGCGCACCGCCGGCGCGATGTCGCGAATGAGCCGCCGCCCGGCCGGCGTGATGTGAAGCGATTTGGTGCGCCGGTCGTGCGCGCCGTTGACGCGATTGATCAGCTCCTTGCGCTGCAAGCGGCCGACCACGCCGCCGATCGTGCTGCGATCGAAGGCGATCATATTGCACAACGCCGTCTGATCGATGCCCGGATGATCGTTGATGGCAACAAGCGCGGCATATTGCACTGGCGTCACGTCGAACGCCTTGGCCTCATTGAGAAACAGCGCAAAGGAAATCTGCTGCAGCCGGCGAATGAGATGGCCCGGCATTTCGATCAGATGCTTATCGCCAGTTGCTTCTGCCACTTCGGTTCCCGTTTCGGGCAACGCCATCAACGCGCAATGCCATGAACGCGCCGCGTTAAACTCAAATCCTCAACGCGACGTATCGGGCCGTTGACCGCGCCGTGAAATTGTCGCTACACTGAGCATAATCGTCAGTATACTGACGAATTGCATCCCGTAAAGTAAAGTTGCCTCCCCTTGTGGGGGCGGCAGCGAGCGCAGCGAGCGGAGGGGGGGTCACTTTCATCGTTGCTGCTCGATTCAGCTACCCCCCTCCCCTAACCCTCCCCCACAAGGGGGGAGGGAGCGCTAGTCCGGCTCCCGGGGTGCGCGGCCAAAGAATCAGCAATCGGAGGACAACATGCCCGAACACCCCGAGGCGATCGTCGCCGGCAAAAAGCGGCCCTTCACCGGAGCGGAATTTCTGGAATCGCTGCGCGACGGCCGCGAAGTCTACATCTACGGCGAACGCGTCAAGGACGTCACCACGCATCCGGCGTTTCGCAATTCGGCGGCGTCGGTGGCGCTGCTTTACGACGCGCTGCATGCCGAGCCGTACAAAGATGTGCTCACCGCGCCGACCGATACCGGTTCCGGCGGCTACACCCATAAATTCTTCAAGGCGGCGCGTTCGCGCGAGGACGTCATCGCGCAGCGCGACGCCATCGCCGCCTGGGCGCGGCTGTCCTATGGCTGGATGGGCCGCAGTCCCGATTACAAGGCGGCGTTCCTCAACACGCTCGGCGCCAATGCCGAGTTCTACGGCAAGTTCGCCGGCAACGCGCGGGCATGGCACAAGCGCGGGCAGGAAGCGGTGCTCTATCTCAATCACGCTTTGGTCAATCCGCCGATCGACCGCAACAAGCCGGTCGAAGAGGTCAAGGACGTCTACATCACCATCCAAAAAGAAACCGACGCCGGCATCTATGTCTCCGGCGCCAAGGTGGTCGCCACCAATTCCGCGCTGACGCAATATAATTTCCTCGGCCAGAACATGGGCCAGGAGATCACCGACCCGGCCATGGTGGTGATGTTCATCGCGCCGATGAACACGCCCGGCATCAAGCTGATCTGCCGGCCGTCCTACGAGTTCGCCGCGGCGGCGACCGGCTCGCCCTGGGATTATCCGCTGACCTCGCGGTTCGACGAGAATGACGCGATCTTCGTGTTCGACAATGCTTTCATCCCTTGGGAAAACGTCATCATCCACCGTGACATCGAGCGGCTGAAGAATTTCTATCCGCAATCGGGCTTCTTCAATGGTTTCACGCTGCAGGGCTGCACCCGGCTCGCGGTCAAGCTCGATTTCATCATCGGGCTCTTGTGGAAAGCGGCGCGCGCCACCGGCGTCGAGGGCTTCCGCGGCGTGCAGGCGCAGATCGGCGAGGTGATCGGCTGGCGCAACCTGTTCTGGTCGTTGACCGACGCCATGGCCTGCAATCCGGTGCCCTGGGTCGACGGCGCGTTGCTGCCCAATGCGCGCGGCTCGGCCACCTATCGGCTGTTCATGACCGAGGCCTATCCGGCGGTACGCAACATCATCGAAAAGGTGATCGCCTCGGGCCTGATCTATTTGCCGTCGCATTCCCGCGATTTTAAAAATCCCGAGATCGACAAATGCCTGGCAAAATACGTGCGCGGCTCGAACGGCATCGGCTACAAGGAGCGCATCAAGATCATGAAGCTGTTGTGGGACGCCATCGGCTCGGAATTCGGCGCCCGCCACGAACTCTATGAAATGAATTATTCCGGCAGCCACGAGCTCATTCGCGTGTTCCAGCTGCAGCAGGCGCAGGGCAACGGCGCGCTTAAAGCTATGGAGGCGCTCGCCGACCAGTGCATGGCCGATTACGACGAGAACGGCTGGCGCCATCCGGCCTATCACGACGGCGGCGATATCTCGCTGGTGGGGAAGGTGTGAGGGACGACTTTTTCCTCTCCCCTTGCAGGAGAGGGTGGCGAGTTGCGAACAAATGTGAGCAACGAGCCGGGTGAGGGGTTGCTGTTCTGATTGCGGGCTACGCCCGCTCACCCGCTTCGTTCGCTGGCGCTCACTTGGCGGCTCAAGCCCGGCAATGACGAAAACGTGATGTCACTGATGCAGAGACATCCGCTGACGTCAGTCCCCGATACGGTTACATACACCCCGCCTGTTCAATAGGGACGCCTTCCGGAAGGTATGCCTGAAGTCGGAGCGGGTACGGCGCCCGCGCGCGGATTTACCACCCGCGCCCGGGCGGCTTCGGGAAACCCGCCCGACCGGCACTACGACCGGTCTGCGAGGAGCATCGCTGTACTGCGGCTGGCCGGTTCGCGGGTAACGCCCGCTTAAAGGCACTAGTCAAGGAAGCGCGGACCTGGAGCTGAGCGGTGGCGTTCGGTCGCCTAAGCCAGAGCCGTGGTGGAACGCCGACAGGCGAGCCGCGCCCGAAGCGCGGGGCCGATGGCAACATCGGCCTTGCGTGGCGCGGATGACGACCAAGAACTGCGCTTGTCGGCGTTCCGCTTCCCTTTTTGTTATTGCGTAGCCCGGATGAACCAACGGGTCCGGCCCGAAGTGGCCGGCCCGATGACAAGCTCCGTGAAATCCGGGAGTAATTCAGCGAAACGGGCTTGAGCGAGGACCAAAAGGCAGGCGCCACCCCCGCTTTCTTCTTTGCTCCTCGTCTTCGCGCTTCACGTGATCGCTTTGACCTAGCTCGGGCGCGCATGCGTCGCGAGAACGGAGGTGCTTGCCTGTTTCCCGTCATCCTGAGGTGCGAGCGAAGCGAGCCTCGAAGGATGCGGCCGAGGCGCTGGGGCCGTTGTCCTTCGAGGCTCGTCGCTTCGCGACGAGCACCTCAGGATGACGGAAATTACGCATCGCGGAACGGATTTACTCACCCTCCCCCACTTTCGTGGGAGAGGAAATACAGAACGGAGTCCGCCCATGCCGACATGGCGCAGAAAGCCGCCGAACGATCATGACTTCAACAAGCGCTCGACCGCCGCGCAGCGCGCCGCGCTCGCCGATGCGGCGCAGATCGCGACCGCGCGGA
Source organism: Xanthobacteraceae bacterium (assembly GCA_035943155.1). Classification (GTDB taxonomy): domain Bacteria; phylum Pseudomonadota; class Alphaproteobacteria; order Rhizobiales; family Xanthobacteraceae; genus BOG-931. The sequence goes on from DASZCJ010000564.1 coordinate 3,562, forward strand.
TTTATGCCGACGTGGCGTGGTTCTGGCGGCAGTGCCAGCGCAAAAGGTGCAAACGGCATCGCCGCTGCGCTGGCGAGCCGATGGCCTGCCTGCGGCGCCACATGCCGAGCGTGGCGCCGCATAACCACGAAGCCGTGCGGTCGTGGGTTATGCTCGGCGGCCGGACGTACATCCCGCCCGCCAATCGGGTCGAATACGAGATGCGGCGCACCCCGGCCTCGATGTGGTTTCGGTGAACAATAGACCGCAAAAATAGATGCGTCGCGAGAACGATGATGCTCACCCTCCCCTGGAGGGGGAGGGTCGCGCACCGTAGGTGCGGGGTGGGG
>DASZCJ010000565.1:0-3285 GCA_035943155.1 Xanthobacteraceae bacterium
GACGGATGCGAAATCCGCCCGACATGCCAGAGCTGCAGGAACATGCGTCCGCCGGCAGCGTGCACCGCGTCAGTCACACCTTTCCAGCCGGCAACCTGCTCGGGGCTGTGGATGCCCGGCGTACCCGGATAGCCAAGTCCCTGTGGCGAAATTTGCGTGGCCTCGCTGATGATCAGTCCGGCGCTGGCGCGCTGGGCGTAATAGGTGGCGTTGAGCGGACCGGGCGCATTGCCACGGCCGGCGCGATTGCGCGTCATCGGCGCCATCACGACCCGGTTGGGCAATTGCAAAGGGTCGAGCCGCAACGGCGAGAAGATGTCGATGTTGGTCATTGCCGAACGATTTTATCGGAAGATCGCTTCGTTTACTCGGCTGCCGACGGCAGGTAGTTTCCTCGCCTTGCGATACCTCTTGCAGTGCAAGCCAGACCGAGGAAGCGATTATGAGCACAAACACAACCGCGGCAGTGCCGACCCGCGGCGCCGCCGCGGCGACGCGGTTGATCGTTGCTTCCTCTGTCGGCAATGCGCTCGAGTTCTATGAAATATTGGTTTACGGCTACTTCGCCGTGACCATTTCGAAGGTTTTCTTTCCCACCGCCGATGAAGCGGTCTCGATCCTGGTCACGCTCGGCACTTTCGGTATTTCATTCTTGGCGCGACCGGTCGGCGCCATTTTTCTTGGCGCCTACGGCGATCGCAAAGGCCGCAAGCAAGCGCTCACGCTCTCGATCCTGCTGATGACGATCGGCACCGGCTTGATGACGCTCATGCCTAGCTATGGCTCGATCGGCCTGTTAGCCCCGATCCTCGTCATCGCCGCGCGGCTGTTGCAAGGGTTTTCGGTTGGCGGCGAGTTCGCCAGTTCGACTGCTTTCCTCGTCGAGCATCGGCCGGACCGCGCCGGCTTTTTCGCGAGCTGGCAATGGTCGAGCCAAGGCTTGGCCGCGCTGGTGGCAACAGGCTTCGGCGTCTTGCTGACGACCAGCATGTCGGCGGACACCTTGCAGGCCTGGGGCTGGCGCATCCCGTTTGCGTTCGGGCTGTTGATCGGGCCAGTCGGCTATTACATCCGCAATCAGCTCAGCGAAACGCCGGAATTCATTCAAAGCGGCGAGGCGAGTACGCCGCTACGTGATCTGTTCGTCGGGCAATGGGATCGGCTGCTGCTGACGATCGGCGCCGTCGCTGCGTCGACCAGTTCGCAATACATTCTGGTCTACATGCCGACTTACGCAATCCGCGAGCTCAACCTGCCGCAATCGATCGGCTTTACTGCGGCGGTGAGCGCCGCCGCGCTGCAGACGCTCGTCGTGCCTTTTGTCGGCATTTGGGTCGACAAAGTGGGCCAGACGCGCCTGATGATCGGCGCCGCAATCCTGTTCATGCTGACCGCTTATCCGGCGTTCGTGGTGGTCGGCGCCCACCCGTCGCTCGCCGTGCTGATCGCGATGGTGTGCTGGTTCAGCCTGTTGAAATCGTTCTTCAGCGGCGCGCTACCGTCGCTGATGGCCAAGATATTTCCGGTCAAGACGCGCGTTACCGGCATGTCGCTGAGCTACAACGTCTCGGTGCCGATCTTCGGCGGCTTTGCACCGTTCTTCGCCCAATCGCTGATCGGTCTTACCGGCAGTAAATTGGCGCCGAGCTACTACATGATCGCGACGGCATCCTTAAGCCTCGCGGCCTTGTTGGTGCTGCGCCGGCGCTATCGGATGTAGCGGGACGGCACTTTAGCTCCGTGTCTGAGCGCAGCGCAGGAGTGCGACCATCACCCTTTCGGAATACGCTTTGCTATTCCGTCCCACTTGAGCCGGCAAGCCGGATGCGGATTTTTCAGCTATAACCGACGCTGAAAATCTGTGAGAGGTTTCGGCGTGCACGCTCCGTCGCTTACATTGAACGCGCGCCGCGCCATGCACGGCAACAACAAGCTGCAGATCGGCTTGTTCGGGGTTAATTGCTCGTCCGGCCGCGCGGTGACGCTCGTTCCCGAGCGCTGGTCGGGCAGCTGGGCGGACAACAAGCGACTGGCGCCGATGGCCGACCAGGCCGGCATCGACTTTTTGCTGCCGATCGGCCGCTGGAAAGGTTATGGCGGCGAGACCGATTATCAGGGCACGACGCTCGAAACGATCACCTGGGCAACTGGACTGCTCGCGCTCACCAAGCGCATCACTGTATTTGGCACCGTGCACGCGCCGATCTTCAACCCCGTGGTTGCCGCCAAGGAGATGGTCACGGCCGATCACGTTGGCGAGGGCCGCTTCGGCCTCAACATCGTCGTCGGCTGGAACGACGGCGAGTTCGACATGTTCGGGGTCGAGCAGCGCGCCCACCAAGCGCGTTACGAATATGCGCAGGAATGGATCGACGTCATCAAGATGATCTGGTCCGACCGCGAAGATTTCGATTTCCACGGCCAATTTCTCAACATGAAAGGCATTCGTGGCAAGCCGAAGCCGTATGGCGGTACCCGCCCGGTGATCATGAATGCCGGCGCCTCGCCGACCGGGCAGGCTTTTGCGGTGAAGAATTGCGACGCGTTTTTCCTGCAGGCCTCGCGTACCTCGCTCGAGGAGAGCGCGGCGCGCGTGCGCCGGGCCAAGGACGCCGCGCGTGCACAGGGGGGCGAAATCGGCTGCTATACGGTCGGCGTCGTCACCTGCCGGCCCACCAAGAAGGAAGCCGAAGACTATTTCCACCACTGCATCGTCGAGCGCGCCGACTGGTCGGCGGTCGACGGTATCCTGGCGCTCAAGAACATCTCCCCGCAGACCGTGCCGATGCAGGAATATCTCACGCAGCGCAGCCACTATGCGCAAGGCATGGGCGGATTGCCGATTATCGGCGATCCCGACCATGTCGCGGCGCAGATCGCGGATCTGAGCAAAGCCGGACTCACCGGCATCGCGATTTCGTTGGTCAATTATCTCGATGAGCTGCCCTATTTCGTCGGCGAGGTCATCGGCCGACTCGAGCGCACGGGCTTGCGAGAGAAGGCGCGGAGTTGAGCATCCTTCCCGCTTCGCGGGGCAGGATGGCAGGATGGCTATCGCCTACTCACGATCGGGGTGCCGCGCTTTTTATTGTAGCGGTGGATGGCAACGCGCTCCCACACGCCGTTGAGATGATAAGGGTCGCTGCGCGTGAAAGCATCGACTGCGGTGCGATCGACGGCGTCGATGACAAAAATGCTGCCGACCGGCGTTTCGCCGTCATCGGCGACGAGTGTGCCCGCGGTGATTACGTTAACCGCGTGCTCTTCCGCGCGGTCGAGATGGAT
>DASZCJ010000566.1:0-1999 GCA_035943155.1 Xanthobacteraceae bacterium
GCGACGATCTTGTCGACGATTTCCTTGACGCGGCCATAGGCGTCGCCGGCGAAAACGCGGTAGCTCGAACCCGATTGCAAGTTGGGCAGCACCGCGCCGTTCACCCACGGCGTCGGGTTCAAGGCCATTGCATCAGTCAGCGCCCAGAACAGATTGCGCCAGGCAACGACTTCGCCGAGCATCGCCTGATTGCCGCGAAATTCGTCGGAGCCTGCTGCGTGCAACGCCTTGGCGATGACGCCGACCAGAAAGTCGAGCTTTACCGCGATTCGCGTGCAGCCCTGGAATTGGTAGCCGGCGAGAAATCCGGACTGCGGAAAAAATATCTTCAACTTCTCCAGATCGCGATAAAGCAGCACGTCTTCCCAGGGAACAAACACGTTGTCGAAGATAAAGATCGCATCGTTCTCGTCGAACCGCGACGACAACGGATAATCGAACGGCGTGCCCATCACGCTCGCCATCATCTCATAAGACGTGCGGCACAGCAGTTTGACGCCGGGTGCATTCATCGGCGCGATGAACATCACTGCGAGATCGGTATCGTGCAGCGGCACCGCGGCGTTCTGGCCGAGAAAATTATAGTGCGTGAGCGCCGAGGATGTGGCGACCACCTTGGCGCCCGATACATAGATGCCGGCGTCGGTATCCTTTTGAATGGTGATGTACACGTCCTTGACCTGATCGACCGGCTTGGCGCGGTCGACCGGCGGATTGACGATGGCGTGGTTCATGAACAGCACGTTCTCTTGCGCCCGCCGGTACCAGGCCTTGGCGTTCTCGGCGAACCGGCCATAAAAATCGTAATTGGCGCCGAGCGTATTCATCAGCGACGCTTTGTAGTCCGGCGAACGCCCCATCCAGCCGTACGACATGCGCGCCCAAGCGGCGATGGCGTCGCGCTGCGTTATCAGGTCTTCGCGCGAACGCGCGGCGCGGAAAAATCTATGCGTGAAGCCGCCCGAGCCGGTGTCGGTCTCGCAGGTGAGCAGCTCCTTGGTTTTTGCGTCATGCAGAGCATCGTAAAGCCGCGCGATCGAACGTGCGGCATTGCGAAAGGCCGGATGGGCAGTGACGTCCTTCACCCGCTCGCCGTAGACGTAGACTTCACGGCCGTCGCGCAAACTCTCCAGATATTCGGCGCCGGTGAATGGCCGGCCCTTGGCACCGATGGCGTCCTCGCTTTTGGCCCGTTTCATGAGGGTCTCTCCTTGACCTTGCCGTCTAACCCGCCGCCGCCGAGCAGACAAGTGAACCGTTTCTGGCCCCGATTATCGCACAAAACGGCGATTGCCGAGCTGAACTACCGACCTGCACGCTCCTGCCGGCGCGCTCGCAGCGTTGCCGCTCTAAGCGCCCGCTGTTAAGAATCCTGAGGACAGCAAGTTTAAGTCTCGCCGCTCAGACATCAGGTACTTCTCGCATTTTCAGGCTCGGCAATCTTCCCAAAAATACGGCTTGGGAAGACGCTGGGAAGATTGAATCCATCCCTGTGGACATGGCGCGAAATTTAATGACAGCGCAGTCTTGCGCGTGCGTGGCGCGAGCGTATTCTGATGCTGCCGGTGGATTGGTCGCTGACCGTTTCCTGGGCAGAACCGCACCCCTTCCGACACCCGCACCGACATCGCAGATCGGCGACAAACTGTTTGTCGCATCAACGCGCAGCCTTGCGCGCCACGGAAGGATTCCAATGAACGCGGGGAATGAACAGAAAGTAGATCGGCTTCGCACCCGGCGCGAGGTTGCCGACCGATTGCGTGTGAGCGTGAGAACAATCGCTCGATTAGAGAAGGCGGGCAAACTACAGCGCGTTAAGAATATCAGTCCGACCCTAGTCTTCTTCCGCGAGAGCGATATCGAGCGGCTCATTAAGGGCAACAATTGATGGCGCGCCGGCCGACTGGGACAGTCATTCGCCAAGCACGCGACGACGATGTTCTTCCCGCATCTCGTCGGCGATGCTTGTTCGCGAGAGTTGCACGAGCTCGGCAAATGG
>DASZCJ010000567.1:0-8201 GCA_035943155.1 Xanthobacteraceae bacterium
ACGACGAGGATCTGTTTGCCATAGCCTGCGATCGTGGACGGCTATCGCTGCGCGGCGCGCTCAATCGCAAAGCCGGCGAAAAGTCACTATTTACGAATGCAGTGGCGATCCTGGACAAGTTCGCCGAACTCGCCAAACGCGAAACGCCGTTCGCATTTTATGCGCAGGTTCTCGGCGGCGGCGGCGGCCGGCGGCGTTTTCTCGCCCGTCTCGGCCCCGAGGCAAACGATGCGCTCGATGAGTTCCTCAATCTGGCGCTTGAATATGAACGCCGCGAAACGGCGTCGCTGCAGGGTTTTCTCTCCTGGCTGCGGCAAGCGCGCGCCGAAGTGAAGCGCGACATGGAAATTGTGCGCGACGAGGTGCGCGTCATGACGGTTCACGGCGCGAAAGGTCTTGAGGCGCCGCTCGTCATCCTGGCCGATACCATGACGCCGCCCGCCGGACCCAAGCAGCCGCGGCTGTTGCAGCTCTCGCGCAAGGCCGTCATCTGGGCGGGACGCAAGGCCGACGATTCGTCAGCCTTGGCAAATGCGCGCCGCGCGACGCTCGCCGAGGCCGGCGACGAATACCGCCGCCTCCTCTATGTCGCCATGACGCGCGCCGCTGATCGACTGATCGTCTGCGGCGCCGACGGTGAACGAAAGCGACCGGACGGCTGCTGGTACGATCTCATCCGCCGAGCGCTCGATCCCTATTTGGTCGAGGACAGCGACGGCGACGAAAAAGTCTGGCGATTCCGCAAGACCGCCGTGACCGCAATCGCCGCGCCAGCCGCGCTCACCAAGACGACGACCAAACTCGAGCGGCCGGAATTTCCCCGGTGGTTGCGGCAGACAGCACCGGTCCAATCATTGCGCCCTGCACTATTGTCGCCATCGTCGGCTTTTGCGGAGGACATCGGCCGCGCTGCGCCGGAGGGCGCACGCGACCGGCAGAAAGCCCTGCAACGCGGCCAGATCGTGCATCGGCTCATGCAGTCCTTGCCCGATCTTCCGCGGCCGGCGCGCAGGCCCGCGCTGGAGCGCTTTCTTGCAAACGCGGCGAGAAATCTTTCCGCGAGTGAGCAGGCGGCAATCGCGCAGCAGGTGCTTGGCATAGTCGAGGACAGCAACTTTGCCGAAGTGTTTGCCGCCGGCAGCCGCCCGGAAGTGCCGATCATCGGCCGTATTGCGCGCGTCGGCGGCGAACCTATTCTCGTCTCTGGACAGGTGGATCGGCTCAGCGTCAGCGCCGACGACGTCCTCGCCATCGATTACAAGACCGACAGTACCGTGCCGGCTCGGCTCGAAAACGTGCCGGTGGCCTATGTCACGCAGCTCGCATTGTACCGCGCGGTCCTCAGCCAGATTTATCCGGCCAAACGCGTGCGCGCAGCGCTTTTATTCAGCGGCGGGCCGCGGCTGATCGAAATTCCGCTCTCCGTCATGGACGCCGCACTCAAAACCCAGCTCGACCGCGCCGAAATGCAGCGCTCTCACGCTCCGGTGAGTGCGGCTTGACGCCCCGTACGGGCGTTCATAGGTTCAGCCCTCTTGAGCAACCGATTCTTGGGCAGCCGATTCTGCACCTAATCCAGAACCGACGACTCCCGAAACAGACGAGGTATTTCATGGTCGAGAAGGTAACCGATGCCACGTTTGACAAGGACGTGCTCAAGGCGAGCGGTCCAGTCGTCGTTGATTTCTGGGCGGAATGGTGCGGACCGTGCCGGATGATCGCCCCTGCGCTAGAAGAGATTTCCAATTCGCTCAACGGCAAGGTGAAGATCGTCAAGCTCAACGTCGACGAAAATCCCGGCATTGCTGCCAAGTACGGCATCATGTCGATTCCGACGTTAATGTTGTTCAAGGACGGTCAATTGGCGTCGCGCCAGATCGGCGCTCAACCGAAGCAGAAGCTCGAGCAGTGGATCACCACCTCGATCTGATGTTGTTGTTCGCCCACTTGCGACACTTGGCGCAATAAACATTTGCAGCACTAAAGCGCGCGGCGAAACAATCGCGGCACTAGTGCCGGAAATGGCGGGTGCCGGTGAGGACCATGGCGATGCCGTGGGCATCGGCGGCTGCGATCACCTCATCATCGCGCATCGATCCGCCGGGCTGAATCACAGCGGTCGCGCCGGCTTCGATGGCGACAAGAAGACCGTCGGCGAATGGGAAAAAAGCGTCCGAGGCGACTACGGATCCCTTGGTCGCCGGCTGCTTAAGACCGGCTTCCCGCGCCGCGTCCTGCGCCTTGCGCGCGGCGATCCGCGCCGCGTCGACGCGGCTCATCTGACCGGCGCCGATGCCGACAGTCGCCGAATCTTTGGCATAGACGATCGTGTTCGACTTCACGTGTTTGGCGACGCGGAAGGCGAACCGCAAATCGCGCAGCTCGGCATTGGTCGGTGCGCGTCGCGTCACCGGCCGTAAATCCATATCATCGACAACTGCATTGTCGCGCGTTTGGACGAGAAGCCCGCCGGAAACCTTTTAGCGGTCAGCCCGCCGGCGCGCGCGTCGGGCAGACCGTCAGCCAGCAGCAACCGCAAGTTCTTCTTCGCGGCAACAAGCGCAATCGCCTCGTCGGTGGCGTCCGGAGCGATGATCACCTCGGTGAAAATCTCGGTGATCGCCCGCGCCGCCTCGCCATCGAGCGTGCGGTTGAGCGCGACAATGCCACCGAATGCCGACGTCTTGTCGCAGGCGAACGCTTTCCGGTAGGCCTCGACCAGACTATCGGCTTCCGCCACCCCACACGGATTGGCGTGCTTGATGATGGCGCAGGCGGCCGTGCGCGCCGGATCGAACTCGGCAACACATTCGTACGCGGCGTCCGTGTCGTTGATGTTGTTATAGGAAAGCTGCTTGCCCTGAACCTGCCGCGCCGTGGCAACGCCGAATCGCAGCTCGGGCGTACGGTAAAAGGCCGCCGACTGATGGGGGTTCTCGCCGTAGCGCAATGCTTCGATAAGCCGGCCGCCAAAGGCGCGATAGTCGGGCGCGACTTCCTTGATTGCGCCAGCGAACCAATTGGCAATCGCCGCATCATAAGCGGCAGTGCGCGCATAGGCCTTGGCGGCAAGTCGTCGGCGCAGCGCGAGCGTCGTGCAGCCATCGTGGCGCTTAAGCTCCTCGATCAGCGCGGCATAATCGTTTGCATCCACCAACACGGCGACGTCTTGGTGGTTCTTGGCCGCGGCGCGAATCATGGCTGGGCCGCCGATATCGATATTCTCGATGCATTGGGCAAAATCCGCGCCGCGCGCGACTGTCGCTTCGAACGGATAAAGATTTACGATTAGAATATCGATCGGCCGGATGCCATGCGCCCGCATCGCCTCGACATGTTCGGGATTGCCGCGGACGGCCAATAGCCCGCCGTGCACGGCGGGATGCAGCGTCTTGACGCGGCCATCCATCATTTCGGGATAGCCGGTAAGCTCACTCACATCGAGCACCTTCAACCCGGCATCGCCGAGTATTTTCCGGGTACCGCCAGTCGAAACCAGCTCAATCCCGACCTCGGCGAGCGCGCGCGCGAATTCCACGACGCCGAATTTGTCGGAAACGGAAATAAGCGCGCGGGAAGCGCGGCGCAGATTTTCGGTCATCGCTCTCCTATCTTTGCTCCACGCGTTTCACGGCAACAATTTCATGACGGCAGCCATCATAAGGGCAGCCATTAAAGGGGTAACCTCGGCTCCTCGTCTTGCCTCTGCGGCGTCGCGTCCGCATGGACGCCCGCTGCCGGATAGGTTTGCAGCAACCACTGAACGCGCGCGGCCGTGCCGGCATGCCCGCGGATGACCAGCTGAAAGGTGCGGCGCGGTCCTTCGCTGCCGGCAAGGTAGACGCTGTCTTCAATGTCGACGCGGTCCTGATGCGCGCTGAATGTCCACACTTCTTTGTTCGGCATCATCAGCATGACGCCGTGGCCGTCGGTCAAGCGGGTTACTTTAACCGTGGGGTGCAGGTGAAAGCGAACCGCGAACTCATCGCGCGTGCTGCGCACGCGCGGCTCGCCTTCGGCGTCCAGAAAGATATCCTCGCCATGCAGCCGCGTACCGTCGGCTGCGAGCATCAAAACGCGCTCGTGGACAATTCCGAAGCGCCTCGCGTAGCCATCGTGCGCCGCGCGCAGCACGATCATATCGGAACTATCCTCGCGGCTCACTGTCACGCGATTGGGCCCGCCGATGATCGGGGAGCCGCCGAGCATGCGCCGGAACGTCGTCAATTCCACAAAACGAGCCGACGACGCATCGTTGAATGTCACCGTCGAATGCGCGGCCGTCGCGCGCGCAAGCTGCCGCCAGTTCTCCCGCCCGACCGCGGGCATTCCGCAATTGACAACGATAAGGCTCTGCCTCGGCGAGGAGAACTCAAATGACAAGCACCCGGCATGAGCATCAAGGCTCATTTCGATGGACGGCGCGCGGCCGGTATCCACGATCGCGACTGCGCTCCCGGCCGCCAGCCGCTGGTAGCCCGAATAAGGCGCGTTCGCGAACGGCGCGCCGCGTGCTTCATCGTACGCCAATAGCGTGAGAAGAAGATCGGCAGGGGTAGCGCCCATACCGTTGAAATGGGCGAACGTGCCTTCCGAATGCCGAAAGAAGCGCAACATCGGCATCATACGGTCGATCGCGTTCTGTAACGCCTGCGGCGGCGCGATGTTTCGCGATGCGAAGGCTTGGCGCAGCGGCAAGAGCTCCAGCAGAATTTCGATGACCGCGCCAGGATCGCGGCTGGCGTGTCCGCCGTCCGGAAGAATCTGCCGGTCGATTTCCTGCTTGAGCCACTCGGTCATCGATTTGATATGGCGGGCTTGGCCGGCAATGCAGAGCGCGGCATAGTTGAGCGCGATCACGGCTCGCAGCCGAGCGACGCCCCGGCGCGCGTCCCCGGCGGTGTGGCGCAAATAGCGTACCTGACGCAGCAGGCTGCGCAAAAACCGTCGATAGAAACGCGCGTCGGCGTCCTGCAGAATCAAGGTCGACTGGCTGAGCCAGGAGATAATACGGCGCGCCAGCACGTCCGGACGCCAGGCGAGCGGATGCCAGGCGCCTTGCAATGATATCCATTCGTCCACCAACGCGCGCGCATTGGCGCGGGTGATGGCAGATTCGGCGGCACGCAAATGGCGAAGCCAGCCGAAACCCAGCAAGGCGGCAGCCCATTCCTCTGACGGCGGCTCCATTTCGAAAATCGAGCGCCGATCGCAGACAACGACCTTGCCGGCAAAGGCGAACCGTCCGGAATAGATTTCGGTTGCCCGGGTGGCGTCCGCCGTACGTAAGTCTTGCGGCGCAATGAGGAGGCGGTCGGCCTTAAGCGGGATCAGGGGCCAGCGCAACAGCGGGTGCCCGTTGGCGCGGCCGGCGACGCGCCGCAACGCGCCGCGAAGCAGAAGCCACGACAGCTTCGCATGGTTCGCGACAGCAACGCGCGACATCGGCTCCGCCTGCCCTCTCTGCGCGCCTCTTCGGCGCGACCATAACGAAAGGCGGGCGCGCCGGCTAATGGCGACATAGACCATTGTAGTTATTGGTTTTTTACCAGCCGCGCCGCATAGAAACCATCAAGCCCGGCAAAGCGCGAATCACTGTCGGGGAAATGGCAGGGCAAGGTGCGCAGATCGCCGTCTGGGCTAATGAACTCCTGGCAGCCGAAGATTTCAGCCGCATCGAGAGGCGCCCGTTGCAGGCGCGTTTCGCGCACGAGCAGATCGGCGACGATCCTTTCATTTTCTTGCGGCTCGAGCGAACAGGTGCAGTAGACGAGCGTCCCGCCCGGCTTGGTCAGAGCGGCCGCGCTATCGAGCAGACGGCGCTGCAACGCCGATAGCTTGGCAACATCGTCGGCGGTCTTGAGCCAGGGCACGTCGGGATGGCGGCGAATGGTCCCGGTCGATGAGCATGGTGCGTCAAGGAGCACGGCGTCGAACGGCTCCGCCGTCCATTGTTCGACATTGGCGGCAACGATTTCGGCCGACAGGTCGAGCCGCGCGAGATTATCGCGCAGCCGCTTGAGCCGCGCCGGCGCGCGATCGACTGCCGTCACGCTGGCGCCGGCAAGCGCAAGCTGCGCCGTCTTGCCGCCCGGCGCGGCGCAGAGGTCAGCAATCCGGCGGCCGTGGACGTCACCGAGAAGCCGTGCCGGCAGCGATGCTGCCGCATCCTGGACCCACCATGCGCCCTCGGCAAAACCAGGCAGCGTACTCACCGCGCCAGAAGCATCAACGCGCACGGATTGGGTCGCAAGCACACGGCCACCGAGCTTTTTTGCCCAAGCTTCGGGATCGCTTTTCACCGTGAGGTCAAGCATGGGCTCGTTGCGATTGGCGGCGGCGATAGCGCGCGCTGTTATTGCGCCATAGGCGGCCGTCCAGCGTGTCATCAGCCATTCGGGCGTATCCAGATCGGCTGTATCGATGGCAGCGAGGCGCGCCGCGCCCTCGCGCGCGAGACGCCGCAACACCGCATTGATCAGACCGGCAAATCCGGCGGCGTGCGGATCCGCTTGCGCAAGGCGAACCGCAAGATCGACGGCGGCATGATCCGGCACCTTGAGAAAAAGAATTTGCGCTGCGCCGAGTAGCAACGCGGTCTCGACCCGTGGCGCTTGCCGCGGCAGACCGCGGTCGAGAAAAAGACCGACGACATGCCGTAGCGTGCCGCGCCGGCGCAGCACGGTCGCGGCCAGGGCGCGCGTGAGCGCACGATCGCGCTCCGCGAGCGTGGCAAGTTCGGTCGTCGAATCGAGGATCTCGTCGAGCGCGCGACGGCGGTACAGCACGCTTTCGATAATGTCGGCGGCGAGGCGGCGGGCTGCGAAACCCGGTGCATCGCGGGATCGCGTCGTCCGGTCGCGCACCGCCCTCATTGCCAAATATTCTCCTCCTTGCGGAGCTGGCAGAGCTACGCCAAATGACAGGTGATGCCAACAACGAGCCCCGCCATGAGCGAAACCGAGGGCATTAAGCGGCGGCTGTCGGATGCGGCCATCCGCGCGCTCGCCGAAGCCGAAGCACGGCGAACCGATCGCGAGCGAAATAAACGCAATTCCTCGAAATCCGAATCCGCGAACGAAGTTCCCCGCCGCGGCGACCTTGATCCGACGCGCTACGGCGATTGGGAGGTCAACGGGCTGGCCTCGGATTTTTAAGCGGCGTCAGGAACCATCATCTGATTCCTGATCAATGATTCCTGATCAGCGCGTAACCACCACGCGTGTGCCGATACTCACGCGGCTGTACAAATCCATAATGTCTTCGTTGTACATGCGGATGCAGCCGTGGGAGACGAAGCCGCCGATCGTGCCCGGCGCGTTGGTGCCATGGATAGCGTATTCGCCGCCGCCGGAAAGCGTCATTGCTGCCACGCCCATTGGATTGCGCGACGAGCCACCGGGGACCACCGGCGGAAGTCTTCGGTAATCGCCTCTGATCGAGGCTGGCGGTGCCCAGGCCGGCTGAATGTATTTGCCGTCGATAAAGGCCGTGCCGGACCATTGCATGCCGGCACGTCCGACGCCGACCGGATAGCGGATCGCCTCACCAGAGCCGGTAAAATAGTACAGCCGACGTTCGTTGGTGCGGATAACGATGGTGCCCGGCAAATAGCCGTCCCTCACCGCAACCCGATCGCCGTGAGCCTGCGCCGGCGCGGCCGCAAATCCGAATGCAACGACGGCGACGGCAAAACCAACCGAAAGTAAAATTCTTCTCCGCATTTTCCAATTCCCTAATTGCCTCTATGCCCCTATGCCCCTCTCCCTAACCGCCATGAGGGCGTTTCGATGCAAAATATCCTAACCGAAACCGCCCATACTCTCAGTAGCGCGGCGGCAACAGGATTGATGTTTTGATAATTTTTTCCCCCAAGTGTGCCCTACGTGCACCACTCGTTCCCGCGGACCAGACGTGCAACACCGTTCCTACAGAGTTTTTCACCGGCCCCAAGGGCAGAACTCGCTCCTATGCGGCTTTTTATGCGCTCTCTTATGCGCTCTTGCGGTTCTGCCGATTATTGATGAGGTCGTCCACGACGGCCGGATCGGCCAGGGTCGAGGTGTCGCCAAGGTTACCGAATTCGTCTTCAGCGATCTTGCGCAAGATGCGGCGCATGATCTTGCCGGAGCGCGTTTTCGGCAGATTCGGGGCGAACTGGATCAGGTCGGGCGAAGCGATCGGGCTGATCTCCTTGCGCA
>DASZCJ010000568.1:0-10775 GCA_035943155.1 Xanthobacteraceae bacterium
AATATGGCGCGCCAGGTTGCATCGAGCCGGGACTCGATCGTTTCCAATCTAGCAACCGCCGACTGCGGCACTGAGCTTGGACAATGCGCCTCCAGGTCGCCGGCTGCCTTGCCGAACGCCTGCTGCAACTCCCCCAATGCAGGACGCTGCCGTTGGTTGGGCTGAACCGATTTATCGATCTGATCGATCGACCAGTCGATAGCGGCGGAGGAAGCGCCGCACGTGCGCAGCCCGGAGTGCAGCTCCGTTTTGCCGCCTTGCGAAGCGGAGGTGGTCGGCCGTCTGGCATTGCCGCTAAAGCGCGCTTCCTGTTCGCGGGTGAGCGATTGCTCGAAATCCTGCAGCGGCTGATGGATCATGTCGATCGCCATCGTGAGCACTTCGATTTGCGAGTCCATCAGTTGCAAGCGTGCAGTCGGTTGCTCCGGAATCTCGGTGGGGCAGGATTTGGAGAGATAGTCCGCTGCGGCTCCAATCGCACCGCCGAGCCGCTGCAAGCGCTCCATTTGTTGGGCGCTCGGTCCGATCTCGGCGCGTATCCGCTCGACCATCGCATTCGCGTCGATGGCTTGGCGGCATTGATCGGCGCTTTGATCCGCGGGAGCGGGCGCGAATGCCGTTGAGAATATCGTCTCGTAGCCGAACGGCCACGGCGAGGAAAAAGCGGGCCAGAAGACGTTTTGGAAGATCGCCGGCAACGCCCGGCTGGGATAGAGCGAGGCCAATGTCACTTGTCGCTGGGTCGTTGGCTGATGTTCGGTGCCCTGCTGGCTGTCATGACGGGCTGCCTCATTGGCGTTGCCGTGCATGTACAAGGAATGATGGTGGTGATGCCGATGACCGAAAGGTAGGCCAAAGTGAAGCGGCCCGATTCGCAAACCGAACGCATCGGCTGGCGAAGCGGTGAAGAAAATGAACGCTAGTACTGCAATTACGAAATAAGCGCCGCGATTTCGCATGGATCCGGCACCCGCATAAATAGAGCAGCTAATAACGCACACCGTACTTGAAAGTTCCGTCCTCCGCTCGTGCCTCTGGGCGTCCTTTTCACCCGTATCGGTCTAGCTCAGATTTGTCTGGCCATCTCCATGGGCTCGCCCTGTCGCTTGTCGCCAAGGCGCAATAACGGGACGAGCACAAAGGCAAAGGCAGTGAACGCGGCTGAAATCAAGACAAGCGGCGGCAATGCCCTGTTGAAAGCATGCGTGTATAGAAACGATCCAATATTGTCGGCCAGCGTGTTGGCGAGATTGATGATCGACATCAGCACCGCGAAGGAGAATCCTTCCGCGCGCGGCGGACAATAATCGGCCGCCAGCGTTAAGGTGGCAACGGTCGTGAGCATCGCGGAAAATCCGGCGCAAAAACTGATGATTGCTGCAGCGGTCTCGTTCCAAAACAGAAGATAGGCGAGTCCAGTGGCGGTACCGAATGCGATGCTCAAATTAAGAAGGCTTCGAAGCGTCAGCGTTTCAAAAAGTCGCCGATAGAGGAGTGCGCCAAACACCCATCCCCCAGCAGCGATCGATCCCAGCACTCCGATATAGCCCTGCGAGAACCGCAGATCGTCCGTCATGTGATAGTACAGCGGCGTGCTCAGTCCCGGGCTGAAATAATAGAGAAACATGAACGCAACGACGATCCACAACTCGCGCCTATGGAAAGCCGTCAGCAAGCCGCGAAGTGTATTTTTCATGCCCTTTAGATCGGCGCGGGTCTTTTTCTCGGGAACGAGACAGATGGTCCCGGCGATGACGGCAATCGGCGCGATCGCGATAATGGCCGCGGCGGCGTGCAACGCGTCGCCAGGGGCAAAATGCTGAACGAGCTGACCGCCAACGATGGCAGCGATCATGGCGGCGATATTGAACCAGAGCCACTGCTGGTTGACGAAAGTCCCGCTCTCTTTAAGCCGCTGCCCGTTTTCGACCAGGACGGCCCCACATAGCGTCGACGATATCGCCATTGCGTAAGCCGTGACCATCAGCGCGATAACGAGATCGCCCGGCGCGTTGATCTGCGTCACCCATACATAGCCGACGATTGCCGCAATATTGGCGATGATCAGATAACTCTTCCGCCGGTACCCGAACAGCGGTAGGAAATCGGATACGAGTCCGTAGAGCGGTTTGATGATCCACGGCAAGTTGAAGACAGTGATGAATGCCGTGACCTGCACCGGCGTCCAGCCGTACACCTCTTTGAGATAATAGTTCAGCGGTTGCGAAATAAGTCCGACAATCTGCCCGACGCCCTCGACGACATAGACCAGAGCAAAAAATATCAGCAGACGTCGTATGGTCTTTGCGTCAGAATCCGGCGCTACGCCGGTGGACGAAGCTACGCGCTCGTTTGTGATATCGCTCGGTGGCGCGTCCGTCATAACTGGATCGCTTTACTATCGGACCACGCGACCCGTCTCAGCCGCCACAGACGCCATACCGAGTTTCTCAACGATCGCCTCCACGATGTCGCGGGGATGCGGCACGATGGAAACGACAATGGGCCGTTCGTCTGGCTGTGGCTCCTCCAAGCTCTTGAACTGGCTATCGAGCAGCGCCGGCGGCATGAAGTGATCGGCGCGGGCGGCGATGCGCCGTGCCACCAGGTCGCGATCGCCTTTTAAGAAGACCAGGCGCACGTCGCGGCGGTCGCCGATGAGGATATCGCGGTAAGCCCGCTTGAGAGCGGAACAGGCGACGATCCCGTGTCCGCCGGTGCGTCGTGTCGCGTCGATCCACTCTGCGATCGCATGGAGCCAGGGCAAGCGATCCTCGTCGTTGAGCGGCTCGCCATGATGCATCTTTTCGATGTTCGATTTTGGATGAAACCAGTCGCCGTCCTCGTAAACCCAATGCAGCCGCTGCGCCAGCATGGCGGCGATCGTGCTTTTGCCGGAGCCGGACACCCCCATAACGACTAGCACGCTAGGGTCGCTCGAGGTCGCTCCAGAATTCATTTCATTTCTCCGGCGTGGCAGCCTGGATCACGAGCCAGACGAGATCGCCGTCCGCATAGGCACGATGCGCCGGCAAATCTTCGCCGGCAAGCACACGTTCGAGAATTGGGCGTTTATCGGCGCTGTCGATCAGAAACAGCATTTCACGCGTCGCAGCGAGTGCCGGGAAAGTCAGTGTCACGCGCGGTACGAATGGCTCCATTCCGGCTTTCGTAACGCCGAGCACCCAGCGGTGTTTTTCTTCGAGTGCGGGGGAGTGCGGAAACAGCGAGGCTGTATGGCCATCGGGGCCGAGCCCCATCAGGACGAGATCAAACAGCGGCTGCGTCGGGTGGAGACGCTCCGCACCGTAAAACTTCTTAAGTTCGTCTTCGTAACGACGCGCGGCGCCATCGGGATCGTCGGCGTCGGTCGGAATGGGGTGAATGTTTTGCTGCGGCGCGGGTATGTGGTCGAGAAATGCCCGCCGCGCTGCGCCCATATTGCTCAATGGATCGTTCTCTGGAACGAAGCGATCATCCCCCATGAACCAGTGCACGCGGCCCCACGGCAGTTGTTCGCGCCAGGGATGTTGCGCGAGCAAGCGGTATAGCCCGAGCGGGCTCGAACCGCCGGTCAGGCAGACCGCAGCCCGGTCGCCGCGAGTGACACGCGCGATCAACCGCCGCGCCGCGGTTTCGGCCAATGCTGCGGCGTCGGTAGCGAGGACAATCTGCGGCTGAGCGTTTGCGTTCATGGCAAATTCAAGCGATGGGCCGCCAGCGGCGGCCGTCGCGCGCAAGCAACTCGTCTGCTTCCTTAGGGCCATCGCTGCCGGCGCGATAGTTCGCAAGGTGCTCGTCTGGCGCGTCGCGCCAGGCATCAAGGAGCGGCTGCACGACGCGCCAACCGGCTTCAATTCCGTCGGCCCGCGGATAAAGGATGGCATCGCCGACCATGCAGTCATAGATCAAAGTTTCGTAGCCGGTGCTTGGCGCGGCTTCGAAATAATCTTCATACCGGAACGTCATACTCACGCCGCCGATGGCGATCGAAGGCCCCGGGGTTTTTGCGTTAAATTCGAGACCGATGCATTCGTTAGGCTGAATTCCGATGACCAAGAAGTTTTCGGCAAGCCGATCAACCGGCGTATCGCGAAACATGGCGATTGGCGCTTGCTTGAATTTTATTGCGACCTCGGTCTGCTTGCCGCGCAGCGCCTTGCCGGTCCGTAGATAAAACGGCACGTTGGCCCAGCGCCAATTATCGATCATCAGCCTGAGCGCCACGTAGGTTTCGGTCGTGCTGTGCGGGTCGACATCCTTGGTTTTGCGGTAGGCTTCGACGCGCTGGTTTTCGACGAAGCCATCGTCATATTGCGCCCTGACCGAATTGCGCAAGGCCTCGGCGCGGTTCTGCAGCTGGACGGCCTCGAGCAATTGCGCTTTCTCCGCCCGCACGGAGTCGGCTGCGAAGCGTGACGGCGGCTCCATTGCGATGAGCGAAAGCAGCTGGATCAGATGGTTAGGCACCATATCGCGCAACGCGCCAGTGGCGTCGTAATAATTGCTGCGACGGCCGACGGTAAGCGATTCGGCAACGGTGATCTGCACATGATCGATGTGGTCACGATTCCAGATCGGCTCGAATAGGCCATTGGCAAAACGCAGCACCATGATGTTCTGCACTGTCTCCTTGCCGAGGTAGTGGTCGATGCGGAAAATCTGATGCTCCTTGAGAACGCTAAGGAGCTTTTGATTAAGCGCATGGGCGCTGGCGAGATCGGTCCCAAACGGCTTTTCGATGATGACACGCCGCCACGCACCGTTCTCCCGTGCCAAACCCGATTGGCCGAGATGACAACCGATCGGAGCGAACCCCGCCGGCGGTGTTGCCAGATAAAACAACCGATTGCCTTGTGTCGCACGCTCGCGTTCGACGCGGGTGAGCTCCCGTTCAATATTCGCGTAAGTAGAGTCGTCGTCGGGGTCGCCTTGCACATAACCGACGCAGCCGAGCACCTGGTTGAGCACGTTTTGATCGATCGATCGGTTGGCGAATTGCGGGAGGCTTTTGGCGAGGTCCGCGCGAAACGCTTCGCTCGACGACGGACTGCGCGCAACCCCAATCAGGGCGAAGGCCTCCGGCAGCAGCCGCGCGGCGGCGAGGTTGTAAAGCGCCGGCACCAGCAGGCGGTGTGTAAGATCGCCGGACGCGCCGAAAATGACCAGGCAACAGGGATCGGCGGCGCGCCCCCTTGTAGCGCCCGTCTTCGAAGTCATGACGGCTTGGCCTTGCGGTTTTTGGGCGCAAAGTGCGCGCCGAAACCCTTGCGCATGGCGGATAGAATCTTTTCCGCGAAAGTATGATCGCGGCGTGAGCGGAAGCGGGTGTAGAGCGCAGCAGAAAGCACGTCGGCGGGAACAGCCTCCTCGATTGCGGCCATGATCGTCCAGCGGCCTTCGCCGGAATCCTCGACCACCCCTTGGAAGTCGGCAAGTTTCGGATCGGCCGCAAGCGCGCTTGCCGTCAAATCGAGCAGCCAAGAGCTGATCACGCTGCCGCGCCGCCACACTTCGGCAATATCGGCGAGGTCGAATTCGAAACGCGCGTCCTCCGGCAAAGCTTGGCTGTTCGCATTTTTCAAAATATCGAAACCTTCGGCGAACGCCTGCATCAATCCATATTCAATGCCGTTGTGGACCATTTTGACAAAATGTCCGGCGCCGGTAGGACCGGCATGGATGTAGCCCAGCTCGGCGTGTGGATCGCGACCATCCCGACCGAGGGTGCGCGGCGCATTGCCAAGCCCGGGAGCCAGCGCCTTGAACAACGGATCGAGATGGTCGACGACGTCCTTGGTGCCGCCAATCATCATACAATAGCCGCGTTCTAATCCCCAGATGCCGCCGCTGGTCCCGACGTCGACATAATGTATGGCGCGCTCCTTCAACTTTTTGCCGCGCCGAATATCGTCTTTCCAAAACGTGTTGCCGCCATCGATAATAATGTCGCCCGATGCCAGCATCTCAGCAAGCTGGCTGATGGTATCTTCGGTAATCTTGCCGGCCGGCAGCATGAGCCAAACCGCGCGCGGCGGCGCCAGTTGTTTGACAAGTTTGTCGATGCCCGCCGCGCCAATCGCGCCGTCTTGGCGCAAGGTCGCAACCGCATTAGCGTCGTGGTCATAGACCACCGCCTCATGACCGTTCCGAATCAAACGGCGCGTAATGTTACCGCCCATGCGCCCGAGACCAATCACGCCAATCTGCATGTGAAATCTCCGATCACGCTAGTGCGGTGAATTTAAAGTTTCCTGCAGTTCAGTCGGAAGCTCTCATAGGAAGTTCAAATCCAAGAAACCGCACCAGAATTATATATTTGGCTAGGGTCCCTTTGATTCCGAAGTTCGCATGAGAGCGTGCCGACAAAGCGTGCGAACTTCGGAATCAGGACACTAGTACGCGATCGAGCGCGGCCTGCAGCGCCGCTAGGCCGGCCGCAAGCTCACCCTTGAGATGAACGCGCAGCGCGCGACGGCCGCGCTCGAGCAGGACATCGAAGTCGCCGCGTGCCTGAGCGTTCTTCACCACGGCGAAACTCGCACGATGGCCAGGAATTGGCAGATCGTCGCCATCGTCGGCTGTGATTTGAAGAAAGACGCCGCTGTCCGGTCCGCCCTTGTAAGCTTGGCCGGTCGAATGCAGAAATCGCGGGCCAAATTCGAGGCAGGTTGCGGCGTGATAGCGATCGCGCAGCGCGAGCCGCAATTGCTGTAGTCGCGATGTGTTTTGTTCATTGCGCGCAAGATAGGCGAGCAGGGCAAAATAGTCGCCGCTCGCGATGCGGCCAAGATGCGCGGTGAGCCAACTGGCGAGTGTCGCGCCGGCGCCGGCTTTACGCAACTCCGCGGCATTCGCCTCATCGGTATAGACCGCGATGGAATTTTCCGAGCAGACCGGCGTTTCCTGCGGCAATTTACCGGACGCTTCGAAGGCGCTCGTTAGCTCGCGCGTTTTGATTTTACTTGCTTCTACATCGGGCTGATCGAACGGATTGATGCCGAGCAGCGCTCCAGCGGTCGCAGTCGCAATTTCAAAACGAAAGAATTCTTGGACGATATGCGCCGGCGAATTCTGTACGATGCGAATAACGGGGTGGTCAGCCTTTTCCAGCTTCTTGAGCGCATCTTCGTGCCCAGGATCGTCTTCG
Organism: Xanthobacteraceae bacterium; assembly: GCA_035943155.1. GTDB lineage: Bacteria > Pseudomonadota > Alphaproteobacteria > Rhizobiales > Xanthobacteraceae > BOG-931. The sequence goes on from DASZCJ010000568.1 coordinate 7,151, forward strand.
CTTTTCAAGGCAAGATCGATAAAGAGCCGGTCATCGGCGTAAACCTCGGCTCTGCCGAGCGGCTCGCCATCGATTGGGATCAGGCCTTTGCCCTGCTTGCCGGTCGACTCTGCGAATAATTGTTCGGCCCACGCGCCAAAACTCTTAAGCATCGGCGAAGTCAGCATGGTGATCTTGTCGCGCCCGCGCGCGGCGGCGGTGCCCAGCACAATGCCGAGCGCGACACCCGGATTATCTGCCGGTGGCACATCCGGTCCACACGAGCGGATCATAGTGCGGGACAATTCCACAAGCTCCGCAACATTGAGGCCGGCGATCGCCGCCGGCACGAGGCCAAATGGCGACAGAACGGAATAGCGTCCACCGATTGTGGGCATGCCGTAAAAAATCCGGCGAAATTTCTGCTCCTTGGCGCGCTGTTCCAGCGCCGAGCCGGGATCGGTGATTGCAATGAACTGTCGACCCGTTTGATCCTTCCCGGCTTTCTCTGCAACCTTCGCAAAGAAATAGTCTTTGAGGATATTGGGTTCGGTCGTGCCGCCTGATTTGCTGGACACGATGAACAGTGTTTTGCCTAAATCCAGGTCCGCTTCGAGCGCCTTGATCTGCGCCGGTATCGTGGAATCGAGGATACGCAATGGTGGCCAACCATTTTGACGGCCGAGCGTCGCCGCCAGCACTTCGGGGCCGAGACTTGAGCCGCCCATTCCGAGAAGGACAGCCTCGTTGAAGCCGTCTTGCTTCACCTCATTGGCAAACGCAACGTAATCCCTGATCTGGGCATCCTCGACGCCGTCGAGCCAACCCAACCAGCGGTCCTCGTCGGTGTTGGTCCATAGCGATTTGTCACGCTGCCAAAGTTTGCGAACATCGCCACGGGCGCGCCAGCCGTCAGCTATCTCGTCGACGCGCTTCTTGAGTTGCTGATCGAGAATGAATTTCTGCTGGTCGATTTGTTCGCCAAGGATTTCGGTTCTTTTCTTCGCAACCGCGCTGTGGAGCTTGTCGGCTGCATCGGAGAACAGTTGAACGCCGTCTTGGGTGAGTTTCTCGGTGACCGCTTGCAGTGAAACGCCGGCTCGGCCCAGTTCACCAAGCAAGCGTTGGGCCTCGGCGACGTCGGCTACGAGACTTTCGCGAACTTTGCCATGATCGCGAAACGCCTCAATCGTCGCGAGCGGCATTGTGCTCACCGTGTCCGGGCCGATGAGTTCTTCGATGTAAAGGACGTCGCTGTAAGCCTTATTCTTGGTGCCGGTTGAAGCCCACAATAGCCGCTGCGGCTTGGCGCCGTGTTCTGCGAGCGCATGCCAACGTTCTCCTGTAAATAGCCGCAAGTATCGCTGATAGGCGAGCTTCGCATTGGCGACGGCGACCTTTCCTTTCAGCTTCGCTAGGCGAGCCTTTTCATCCGGATCGTTGACACGCGCGATCTTTTCGTCGAGCAATTTATCGACTTCAGTATCGATCCGGCTGACGAAGAAGCTCGCTACGCTCGCCATTCCGGCAATTTCGCCGCCCTTGGCGGCAAGCGCCTCAAGCCCCGACAAATAGGCCTCGACGACCTGTTCATAGACCTGCTGGGCAAATAACAGCGTGATATTGACGTTGATGCCCTCGGCGGTGAGGTCGTGGATGGCCGGCAGACCCTCGGACGTTGCCGGAACTTTGATCATCAAGTTTTGCCGATCGACCTCGTGCCACAGGCGCTTTGCCTCGGCGATCGTTCCGTTGGTGTCCTGCGCGAGATAGGGCGACACTTCGATGCTGACAAAACCGTCGGCACCCTGCGTAGCATCGAATACCGGACGCAGGACGTCGGTTGCGTTGCGAATATCTTCGACCGCGAGCGTTTCGAAAATTTGTCCCGGCGTATAGTCACGGCTTTGCAACATATTCTTGATCGCGTCGTCATATTCCTCGGTCTGGCCAATGGCGTGCTCAAAAATGGAAGGGTTCGATGTGACGCCGCGTAGGCCATCCTCATCGATCAGTTTTTTTAACCGGCCATCGGCGATGAAGCCGCGAGAGAGAAAATCAAGCCACATCGCTTGGCGATGATCTTGCAATGCTTTCAGCGGATTCATAACCGCTTTCCTGCAATCTCGCTTTTGGCAATCTGATCCTTGGCCGCCTGCAACACTTTATCGGCAACAAATCCGAATTTCTGCATCACGTCTGTTCCAGGCGCCGATTCGCCGAAACTGTGCATGCCGATGATCGCGCCGTCGGGACCTGCATAGCGGTCCCAACCGATCAGGGCGCCAGCCTCTACGGTGACTCGGGACGTGATACTTGGTGGCAGAATGTCATCGCGATAACGCCGATCCTGCTGCTCGAACAGTTCCCAGCTTGGCATGCTGACTACCCGGGCGGCAATTCCCTCGCGCTTGAGCTGTTCGTAAGCGGTAACGCAAAGCTGCACTTCGCTGCCGCTGGCGATCAGGATCACTTTCGGTTCGCTGTTTTCAGATCCCGCCAAAACGTAAGCGCCGCGCGCCAGCCCATCCGCGGATGCGAAACGGCTACGGTCGAAGGTCGGAAGCTTCTGCCGCCTGAGCACGAGGCAAGCCGGGCGATCGGTCAGCTGCATGATGACCTTGTACGCTTCACGGACCTCGTTGGCATCGGCAGGCCGCAACACGACGATGTTAGGAATCGCGCGCAACGCCACCAGTTGCTCGATCGGCTGGTGCGTCGGCCCGTCTTCGCCAAGACCGATCGAGTCATGGGTGAAGACGTGGAACACCGGCAATTGCATCAACGCGGCAAGCCGGATCGATGGCCGCATGTAATCGCTGAGTGTCAGGAACGTCGCGCCGAAAGCGCGCAGCTTCGAGAGTACGAGCCCATTGACGACGGCGCCCATGGCGTGTTCGCGCACGCCGAAATGCATGACGCGTCCGCCGGGCGCGTTGGCCTCAAGCGCCTCCGCTCCGGAAAATGCGGTCTTGGTCGAGGGCGCCAGGTCGCCCGCGCCGCCGATTAGCCAGGGTACGCTTTTTGCGATCGCGTTGAGCACCTTGCCTGAGGCTTCGCGTGTCGCGAGACCCTTCTCGTTCGCAGGAAACGTCGGCAGTTCACCGTCCCAATTGTCCGGCAATTCGCCTTGCAACAAGATCTCGACTTCGCGGCCTGCTTGCGGATTCTGTTTCTTGTAAGCGGCAAAAGTATTCACCCATTCGTCGCGCAAGGCCCGCCCGCGGCGGCCGATTCCATTGTGGAAGCATTCGTAGACGCCGTCGGGGACGAGAAACTGCGCATCTTCGGGCCAGCCATACCAGCGTTTTGCCAGCTTGACCTCCTCTGCGCCAAGGGCGTCGCTGTGGGCGGCCGCGGTATTCTGCTTATGCGGCGCGCCGTAGCCAATGATGCTGTCGACAATGACGAGGGTGGGTCGATCCTTGGTGCGATGAAATATTTCGACTGCGCGCGCAAAACCGGCGGTGTCGTTGGCATCCTGCAGCCGCAGAACGTTCCAGTGATAAGCTTTGAATCGTGCGGCAACGTCCTCGCTCATCGCGAGATCGGTGTGACCCTCTATGGTCACGGTGTTGTTGTCGTAGATCCAGCACAGGTTCGCAAGCTGCAGATGCCCGGCGAGCGACGCCGCCTCGCTGGCGAC
>DASZCJ010000569.1:0-14157 GCA_035943155.1 Xanthobacteraceae bacterium
TGAGATCGGCGATCGGGATGCCGGCGCGGACCGGCCCCTGGCCTGGCAGGCCGGTGATCGACATCAGCCCGCCCATGCCTTGGGCAATCTGGTCGAAGCCGGGCCGATTGGCGTAGGGACCGTTTTGGCCGAAGCCGGAAATGCTGGCATAGACCAGGCGCGGATTGATCTTCGCCAGCGTCTTGTAATCGATGCCGAGGCGCTTCTTCACGTCGGGGCGGAAGTTCTCGACCACGACATCGGCTTTTTTCACCATTCGCGTGAACGCCGCCAACCCTTCCGGCGCTTTGAGGTTGAGCGTCATGCTGCGCTTGTTGCGATGCAAGTTCTGAAAATCGGGCCCCTCGCGCGGCCCGCCCATCTGATCCTCGATGCCGGGCGGCGATTCGATTTTGATGACATTGGCGCCCCAATCGGCAAGCTGTCGCACACAGGTCGGGCCCGCGCGCACCCGCGTGAGATCGAGCACCGTGAAACGTGCCAGAGCCTTTGAAGCGCGCGGAAAGGGCATTGCTAACTCTCCGATAAACTCCCTAACGGACAAAAATACCGGCCTTGCGCACCGAACTTCACCGATCCTCATCGTGTTGTCTACCGGCCTTGTTTACCGGCATTGGCGATCTGCGTCGTTTGCACCCCGCGCATCGGATACGGATCGGCTAAAGTGACGCGCCGCTAGTGCCGCGAACCCAAAGTTCACACAATTTTGCGGAGCGCTCGGATGCGAACTTCGGGTTCAAAAGCGGCACTGCAGGAAGAGAGTGCTAGTATCCTTATCGGTTCCGAAGTTCGTACGAGTGCGCCGCAAATGTTTACGAACTTCGGAACCGGGACACTAGCCATCTTTCCGGCACTTTGGAGAGGCGATCATGAACGAAGACGTTTTCAACGTGAGTGTGCGCAAATTTCTCAAGAAGGTCGGCATCACCTCGCAGCGCGAAATCGAAAAGGCGGTTCGTGCTGCGGTAGCCAGCGGCCGGCTGAAAGGTCACGAGGCCCTGCCGGCAAAAATGACGCTGGCAGTGGAGGCGGTCGGGCTAAAGGTCGAGATCGATGGCGCGATCGAGCTGGAATAATGCCGGCTGGTTTGAAATCTTGGTTTTGAGGTTCCGTGCGGGAGCAGTGATGTTGGCGATCTGTCGTTCGCTTTTCTGTCGGCCGCTTTTCGTGGTGCTTCTTATTGGCGTCGCCGCGAGCCTAGCCCTGACTTGCGACCCAACTTGCGCAGTTGCACAGGACCGCGGCAGCCGCGATGCCGACCGCAACAATTCGCATGACGATGCGCGACAGCGGGCCCCGGAGCGGCGAGAGCCAAACGGCCCCGGCGTGTTGGCTTTACTGCCGGCCGATTCCGTCACCGAGCACAGTATCGATCTGCCGTCGGGTAAGCTCGCCTATACCGCCACCGCGGGCACATTTGCCTTGTTCGACCAAAGCGGCGAACGCTCGGCGGCAATTTTCTACACGGCGTTCGTAGCAAAATCCGCCAACGCCACGCCGCGCCCGGTGACCTTTGTCTTCAACGGCGGCCCCGGCGCCGCTTCTGCTTTTCTCAATCTCGGAGTGGTTGGGCCGCGCATTGCCCAGTTCGGTCCCGACGGCCATGACGGCTCCAAAGTACGGCTGATCGACAATCCGGATACTTGGCTGCCGTTCACCGACCTCGTTTTGATCGATCCGATAGGCACCGGCTGGAGCCGCGCCGCCAAACCGGACGGCGCCCGCGACTTTTGGTCGGTGCATAGCGACGCGCAGTCCATGGCCAAAGCCATCGCGCTCTACGTCGCCAAGAACGGCCGCGCCAGCTCGCCAAAATTCATCCTGGGCGAGAGCTATGGCGGCTTTCGCGCGGCGAAAGTCGCGCGCGTGCTGCAAAGCGAGCAGGGCATCGTCGCCTCCGGCATCCTGATGCTGTCACCGACGCTTGAGGGCGCCTTTCAATTCGGCGGCGACCGCTTTGCGCTCGGCGCCGCCTTGCAACTGCCGTCGCTGGCCGCGGCCGAGCTCGAACGCAAAGGCACGTTCAGCAAGGAGACGCTGGCCGAGGCGGAGCATTTTGCCTTGACCGATTATCTGACGACGCTGGCCGGTCCGCCGCCGCAGGGCGATGCGGCCAAGAACTTTTATGCACGCGTCGCCAAATTCACCGGATTGCCGTTCGACGCCATTGCCCAATCGAACGGTTTCATCCACGACGCCTACGTGAAGAACTTCGAAGCCGGCAGCCACAAGATCGTCAGCCATTACGACGCGACGTTCGCGTCGGACGATCCCTACCCGACAAGCCCAGTGCCGCGCGGACCCGATCCTATTCTCGACGGACTGGTGCGCGCTTATGGCGGCGCATTCGCCGGCTATGCGCGTGACGAACTCGGCTTTAAGACCGAGATGTCGTACATCCTGCTTGCCGGCGATATCTCCGGCAAATGGGATTGGGAGCAAGGTCATGGACAGCCAAGCGTCGCGGACGATCTGCGCGTGCTGCTGGCGCTTACCCCGTCATTTCGCCTGGTGATCGCCCACGGCTACAGCGACATGGTGACGCCCTATGCGGTGTCACGCTATGTGCTCGATCATCTGCCGCCCTTTGAAGGCCGCGCTGTCATGAAGCTCTATCGCGGCGGCCACATGTTTTATCTCGATCCAAGCTCGCGCAAAGCGTTTGCCACTGACGCACGCGCCTTCTATCAGGCGCCATAAAGCGATCAGTAGGTCACAGCCACTTGTGGGCCTCACGCCGCCGCGGCAAGATCACTTAATCGAAAATCCCTTCGGGAGGAATAAATGACCAAACGCCTCAAACTGGGCGCCCCAGACCGACGCACCCTTATCAAGGCCGGCGGCATCGCCGGTCTAGCGCAAATCGCTGCCCCGTTCGTCTGGTCGGCGCGCGCCGCTGACACGATCAAGGTCGGCATAATCGATCCGTTCACCGGCGTCTATGCCGCGGTGGCGCAGAACGAACTGATCGGCGTCAAATACGCGGTCGAGCAAATCAACGCCAAGGGCGGCGTGCTTGGTCGCCCGATCGAACTCTTGGTCGAGGATTCGGCCAACGATGTCGGCACCGGGGTGCAGAAGGCGCGCAAACTGATCGAGCGCGATGGCATCCAGTTCCTCATTGGCGACGTGAATTCAGGAATCGCGCTCGCCATCGCTCAAGTATCGAACGAGAAGAAAGTGCTGCACATCGTTTCCGGCGGCCACACTGACGGCATCACCGGCAAGGACTGCCACTGGAACGTCTATCGCGTGTGCAACACAACGAAAATGGAAGCCAACTCCGTCGCCGAGCTTCTGTTTCAAAAGTACGGCAAGAAGTGGCATTTCATCACCCCAGACTACGCGTTCGGGCATACCTTGCAAGAAGCGGCGCAGGCCGACCTTAAGAAGTTCGGCGGCACGGTCACCGGCAACGAGCTAACGCCGCTCGGCACCACCGACTTCTCCGCTTACTTGATCAAGGCGCGCGCCGCCAATCCCGACGTACTCCTGGTGTTGCCGCAGGGCCTCGACATGGTGAACTGCCTCAAGCAGGTGGCGCAATTCGGCATCGACAAGCAGATCCACGTTGCCGGCTTGCAGCAGGAGCTCGAATCGCTGGAAGCCATGCCGCCCGAGGCGCGCGTCGGCATCTGGATGTTCGAGTGGTACTGGAAGCAGCCGGGCGTCCCAGGAGTCGAGAAGTTCGTCGCCGACATCCGCCAGCGCAGCGGCGGCAAAGTGCCGACCGCCCGCACTTGGTTCGGCTATACCTCGATGATGAGCTACGCGCTGGTCGCCAACCAAGCGAAGACGCTCGACGGGGTGCAGCTTGCCAAGGCGCTGGGCAATTTCGAGCTGCCGCCCGAAGTCAAGCTGCAGCCCAACAAATGCTACTACCGTGCCGGCGACCACCAGCTGATGACCTCGGCCTTCGTCGGCGAGGCGCTGACCAAACCGGCGGGCGACCCCGAGGATCTGTTCAAGGTTGACAGCGTCATCCCCGGCGACAAAACCTCGCCGCCGGAGAGTGAGACCGGTTGCACGCTGCAGTGGCCGGCCTGACGCCGGTAATTGTGTAATGCCCCCTCCTGACCCTCTTCCCCGTTTCACAGAAGAGGGAAAGGCGGGGGTCATTCTTTAACATGCGCAGATGACCCAGCTTCTTTTGTTCAATATCACCAATGGCCTGATCATCGGCGCTTTCTATGTGCTGATGGCGATCGGCTTATCGCTCATCCTCAACCTCTCGAACGTCATCAACTTCGCGCATGGCGGCTTCCTGGTCGTCGGCGGTTATATCGCCTACACGCTCGAGCCCTATCTGGGATTCTGGGGCGCGCTGATCGTTTCGCCCTTCCTCACCGCGATCATCGGACTTGCGGTCGAGAAAACCCTGATCAGCCGCGTCTATGGCCGCGACCCGCTCTACAGCCTGCTCTTGACCTTCGGCCTTGCCTTCATCCTCGAGGATGGCACGCGCATCATCTGGGGCGCGAATGGCAAGCCCTTCACCATCCCGGCCGCCTTGGCGCAGCCCTTGAGCAATCAGTTCTTTTTCATCACGAGTTACCGGCTGTTCATGGTGTTCGTGGTGGCGGTGGTGATCGTGGCACTCTTCCTGCTGCTGCGTTACACCCGCGCCGGAGTTCGCATCCGGGCCGGCACGCTTGATCTCGAAACCGTGGCGGTGCTCGGCGTCAATGTGCGCGCGCTGCGCTCCTTGAACTTCGCGGTCGGTATCTTCCTCGCCGGGTTGTCGGGCGTGCTCGCCGGCGGGCAATTGGGATTGGAGCCGACCATGGGCGCGGGCCTGCTGATGCCGAGCTTCATCGCCATCATTGTCGGCGGCGTCGGCTCGCTTACCGGCACGCTGGTCGGCGGACTATTGATCGGCGTCGCCTCGGGTGTCACCGCCGTGTTCTTTCCGGCGGCGAGCGAGGCAATCATGTACGTGCTGATGGCAGTGGTGCTGTTGGTGCGGCCGCGCGGCTTGTTCGGCGAAGAAGGCATGCTGACGTGAAGCAGCTGCGCAAACTGGAGACGCACCGCAAGCTTGCCGCGCTGGTCGCGATCTGGGCGGCGCTGGCGTCCGCACCGCTCTGGATGCCATTGCTCGGCGGCTATACGGCGCTCGGGACGCGCGTCCTCGTGCTTGGGCTCGCCGCGATGTCGGTGAATTTCCTTTTGGGCTTTACCGGCGTGCTGTCCTTCGGTCACGCTGCCTGGTTCGGCATCGGCGCCTACGGCTGCGGCATGATTCTTAAATACATTGCGCTTTCAACGCCGCTCGGAATCGTCGCCGGAACGTTGGCGGGCGGCCTAGCCGGCGCGGTGCTGGGCGCGCTGATCGTGCGCCGGCGCGGCGTATATTTTGCCATGGTGACCATCGCCTTCGGGCAGGTGTTCTATTACATCGCTTTTCAGTGGTCGTCGGTCACCGGTGGCGACGACGGCTTACGCCCGTTCTATCGCCAACCGCTGCATCTGGGCGTCGTCACCCTCGACATTCTCAACAATGCGGTCGCGTTTTATTACTTCGTGCTGGTGTGCTTCGCTCTTGCTGTTGCGGCGATGGCGTTCATCCTGCGCTCGCCGTTTGGCCGCACCATGCTCGCCATCCGCGAAAACGAACGCCGCGCGCGCTTTCTTGGCATACCGGTCGAGTTGCATATCTGGATCGCGTTCACGCTTAGCTGCTTCTTCATGGCCTATGCCGGATCGCTCTATGCGCTGGTCAATAACTTTGCCGATCCTAGGGGCTTGCATTACAGCCAGTCGGGCGATTTCGTGATGATGGCGGTGATGGGCGGCATGCGCAGTTTCTGGGGGCCGCTTTTGGGCGCGGTCCTCTTTGTCGTTTTCCAGGATTATGTTTCAAGCATAACCATCAACTGGCAGATTTTCATCGGATTCCTCTTTGTGCTGGTCGTGCTGTTCTTCCCACGCGGCATTCTCGGTGCGATAGGGCGCAGGGTGGTGGCGTCGTGAGCTTGCTGCAGGTCAAGAACGTGTCGAAACATTTCGGCAGCCTTGTTGCCGTCAACAATGTTTCCATGACGGTCGAGCCCGGCGAATTGCGCGCCATTATCGGACCGAACGGCGCCGGCAAGACCACGTTTTTCAATCTGATTACCGGCTTCTTCACGCCAAGCGCCGGCCGAATCATTTTTGACGGCCGCGACGTCACCGACCTCTTGCCGGCGCGGCGCGTCTGGTGCGGCATCGCCCGGACTTTTCAGGTGACCGAAGTCTTTCCCGAATTGACCGTGCGCGAAAACTTGCGCATTTCGGTGGAGGCCGCTTCCGGCCTGCGCTTGCGCGCGTGGCTGTCGCAAACGGACGATGACAAGATCCGCGAGCGGGTCCGCGAGCTGACCGAGATGGGCGGGCTTGCCGGCAAGGCCGACCGCCAGGTGGGCGAACTGTCGCACGGCGATCAGCGCGCCACCGAGATCATGATGGCGCTTGCGCTCAAGCCGCGCTTATTGCTCCTCGATGAGCCGACAGCCGGCATGGGCGATCAGGAAACCTATGAGATCACCCAACTCATTCGCCGCCTGCACAAGGACAGCAAGCTGACGATCGTACTGATTGAGCATGACATGCGCGTGGTCTTTCATCTGGCCGACCGCATCATGGTGCTCGATCAGGGCAAATTTCTCGCCGAAGGAACGCCGCCGGAGATCGCCGCGAACAAGGCGGTGCAAACGGCCTATCTCGGGCAGGCCGCGTGAGGCCGCAATGACCGCAGCACTGACCGCGGAAGACCTCCACACGTTCTACGGCAAAAGCCACATCCTGCACGGCGTCAGCCTGCAAGCCGCCGAGGGCCAAGTGACGGCGCTGCTGGGCCGCAACGGCGCCGGCAAAACCACGACCTTGCGCAGCCTCATGGGATTGACGCCGCCGCGCCAGGGCCGGGTTTCGATATTCGGCACCGAAACCACCGGCTGGCCGCCGTTCCGCGTCGCCGCACTCGGCGTTGGCTACGTCCCGGAGGGTCGCAAGATTTTTCCAAACCTCACCGTCGATGAAAATCTGCTGGTCCCGCTGGAGCGCCCGGGACCCTGGACGCCCGAGAGCGTCTACCGTTTATTTCCGCGTTTGCAGGAGCGCAGGACAAGCCGAGGGCGCCAGCTTTCCGGCGGCGAGCAGGAGATGCTGTCGATCGGGCGCGCGCTTTTGCTCAATCCCAAGCTCCTCATTCTCGACGAGCCGTCGCAGGGCTTGGCGCCGCTGATCGTGCGCGAAGTCTTTCGCATCATCGCGCAGATGCGGTCGGAAGGCATCACGGTTCTCTTGGTCGAGCAGAATGTGCGCATGGGCCTCGAAGTTGCCGATCACGCCTATGTGCTCGACGACGGTCATGTCGTCTATTCCGGGCCCGCGCGCGAACTTGCGGCCGATGAAGCAACGGTCCAGTCGCTCGCCGGGGCAAGCGCCGAGGAATGGAAAGTACCGAGTCAGTGAGAATTCCGTCGGTGAGAATCGTGTCAGTGAAAATCGCCGAAGCGAATTCGGCGTCCGCGCGTCGCTAGCTCGCGTTCTTCGGATCGAGTCCGTATTTGGCGCACATTTCGTTGACGATCGCGACGTCTTTGCCGCCGGCGATCAGCCCGATCACGGCCGACGATACGTGCCCGGCGCTCAGATGGGCTTCGACGATATAGGCCTGGCGGCCGCTATAGGCGGCATATGGGCTCTGCGCGTCGACCATTGCGCAGTAGTTGACCGTGTCTTCCGTCACGAGCGTTGGAAACTTGGCCCATCGATATTTCGCCGCGCCGGCACTGCGCAGCGACGGCGAGATCGCATCGACAATGACTTTTTTCTCCTGCGGCGTCAGATCGCGCTGGCCGACAGCGGCGGGCGCGGCGGCTGGAACGCCGTTCGCAGCTTCACCACCTTGCGTGACAGTAGTTCCGGTCGCGCAGCCGGAAAGCGCGAGGCCGGCCGCCAATGCGGCCCATACGCTGAATACTGTTACTCTCAAGGCTCGTTCGCTCAGCGAGAATTTGGTTCGGACGCGGCGGCTGAATTCGCCCCACGGTTCGAGACGTGAACGGCGCCGATCGTCACCGACGGCGATGACGATGGCGGCTCGGTCGTCGGCGTGCCATCCGGGCGAACGGTGCGGACGCCGCTCGCGATCATGGCACGGCCGTCGCGTGTCGGATTGCTCATCTCTTTCACATTGTCGCTGATGAGCTGGTCGGCAGCTTCAGGATGGCCGGTATTGATCTTGCGCATATGGGCGACGAAGACTTTGGGATAGATCAGCGTCGAGGCCGGCACTTTAAGGCCCATGAACTTGGCAATGTCGGCGACGAAGGCGTTGCAGTTGTAGAGCTCCGCGCTCCAGGTGTGCGACTTGGACTGCAGATCGCGGATGAAGGCGACGGTTCTGTCGTACTGCTCCTTACTCACCAGAACGCGATAGCGGCCCGTGCTGTACTTGTCCTCGAGATCGCCATCGGTCCAGCCGGTGTCGGAGGGGACTGGAACGTAGTGCCCCATCACCCACATCGACGGGTCATCGCCCTTCGGCGAAAGCCCGGCGACGTTATTCTTGTTCGGCGCTTCGCCGACACGGCCGAAGACCACAAAGGTGTGGCCGTAGTCCCAGGCATAGCGCGAGCGAAACTCGAAGTAATATTGACCGGCTCCGCTGGTGACGACCGCGCTTTTGTTAGCTGCGGACCGCACGATCTGCGGCGGCGGGCTGGTTTGCGCGGCTGCGACGGAGAAACCAAGCCCCGTCACAACGAGTGCAGCCACGATTGACAGCCAAGTCCACGAGCGAATGTTTAAAGAGCCGATGCTCCACGAGCCAATGTCGGTAAGCCTCCGCCGCATGGCGCCCCCCAAATGACCAAGCAAACCCTGCCAAAGAACGGATCGAAATCGATTGATCGCCGAACTCCTGGCCGCTGAAATGCAACCCCAGCCGCAACCCCGCGATCCGATCCGCCTTAATTGTATGTAGCGACCGAATTTACCAACAATTGGACTTGTCTCAGTGGCAAATGTTCGGCAGCGCGGCTGGATTTCCTAGCGTGCGGCATATTTGCAACGCCTGGGGCACGGGGGTGAAATTGGCTCGGCAATTCGACAATCTGGCCGGGTTTCGGCGCCCGTTCTCATCCGTCCACGGGAAGGCCTCAGGAACAGGCCTGATCACGCGTGCCGACCGTGATTTCTTAATCAAATCCTACCGCCGCCTATGTCGGGAACCCGAACTGAACTGCATTCAGATCGCGACTGTGTCTTTTCAGCACTAGAGGCCGGAAGTGCCCCTCTGTATGGTTGACCCCGTCATGACAAGGGGGAGTTCTTTCATGAAGAAGCTTGCTCTAGCAACAGCCGCGGTGTTGGCTCTCCTGAGCATCGCCGGCTGCGCTCAGGTCGGCAAGGGCAAAGCCCCGCCGCCCGTCGTTACCAAGGGGTAAATGCTGTACAGCATTGTATGGGGGAAGGGCCGGCCTTGTGCCGGCCCCTTTCTTTTTGGGAAGACCTCGTAAGCAGATCCCTTAGTCGATCGTTGGCCGCTGATCTATTCCGCGGCAGCGCGCTTGCGGGCGAGCGCGGCAGCGGCTTTGTCGTAAGTTTCCTCGCGCGCCAACTGCTCTTTTAGGCCGACCAGCGCGTAGTAATCGTCGAGCGGCAGCAAGTGCTCGAACGTCGCGGTCAAGGAATTCTCGCGCTTGAGGATGCGCAGCACATTGCGCACCGCATGGGCGGCGGCAAACAATGCGATTGACGGGAATGTCGCCGCGACCACGCCCGCAGCTTCGAGCTCTTCCAAGCTTCTGCGCTTTAGTCCGGCCGCTTGCGAAAGCGTCGCCATATGCGGCCCTTCGACCTCGCGGATAACGCGTTTGATGTCATCGACGGCATCGACCCCCATGGGTTTTGCCATATCGGCGCCGGCCGCCATGAAAAGCTGAGAGCGCTCGATCGCTGCATCGAGACCGTCGACGCCGGCCGCATCGGTACGCGCGGCAATGAAAAAATCCGGGTCGCGCCGCGCATCCAGCGCCGCTTTCAGCTTGGCCAGCATCTGCTCGACCGGAATGACCTGCTTGCCGGGTAGATAACCGCAGCGATTTGGAAACACCTGGTCGCTGATAAATACCCCGGCGACGCCCGCCGCCTCGAAGGCCCGAATCATCTGCCGCACGTTGTTGACGCCGCCAAAGCCGGTATCGGCGTCGACATAGACCGGCAGGTCGACGGCGCCGCAAATCCGCGCATAGTGATCCGCATAATCGCGCATGTTCGACTGGCCCATATCGGCTTGCGCCAGCATCGAGCCGATTGCGGCATAGCCGCCGGCGCAGATCGCTTCGAAGCCTTCGGCCTCCATGATGCGGGCTGAAAGGCCGTCATAAGCGCCGGGCATCAGTACGAGCCGCTTGCCGCCCATGATCGTCCTCAATTTTTTGCGGACACTCATCGGTGCACTCCTTTCACGCCGGCCGTCGGCTGTCGCGCGAGCATTGCAGCCAAGGCTGCGCCGCTTGCGCGCGGCGCTCCCAGCTTGCGATCGCATCCACATACTTGAGCGTCAGGGCGATATCGTCGAGGCCCTCGAGCAGCCGCGTGCGGTCCGCGGCGGGAATTTCAAACGGTATATCCGAGCCGCCGGGGCCGCTGATCTTCATAGCCGCCAGATCGACGGTGAACGGCGCTTTACCATCGGCGGCGATCACACGCGCGATGAATTCATCGGCAACCGCGGCGCCGAGCACGACCGGCAGCAGACCGTTCTGCAAGCAATTTTCACGATAGATGTCGGCAAAGCTCTTGGCCACGATGACGCGAATGCCGTTGGCGAGCATGCTCCAGACTGCGGACTCGCGCGAGGAGCCGGCGCCGAAATTCTGGCCGGTCACCAAAATTCCGGCTGCGCGAAACTGTGGCTTGTTGAGCACGAAATCCGGATCGTCGCTGCCGTCATCGCGCCGGCGCGCGCGATGAAATAGCATGGCTTGGTAATCCTCTTTGAGGCTGCGCGAGTGCAGAAGCGGCGCGATCTGATCGGTATTGATATCGTCTTTAATCAGCGGCGCCGCGACGGCGGTATGGCGGGTGAACGGTTGCATCATGCCGTTCCCGCTGTCAGCTGCCGCGCATCGACAATGCGGCCGGCGATGGCGGTGGCGGCAGCGGTTGCCGGGCTCGCCAGATGGGTGCGCACTTTCGGGCCCTGACGGTTCTCGAAATTGCGATTGGTGGTCGACACGCAGCGTTCGCCCGGTTGGCCGCGATCGCCATTGCCGCCCGCGCACATCGAGCAGCCGGATTCGCCCCAGAAAAATCCAGCGTCACGGAAGACGCGGTCGAGCCCGGCAGCCTCGGCCTCGCGTTTGACGCTGCTCGAACCCGGGACCACCATTGCGACCATGCCCGGCGCAACGCGGCGTCCACGCACCAGATCGGCGGCGACCTGTAAATCGGGCAGCCGGCTATTGGTGCAAGAGCCGATAAACACCCGATCGACCGGCAAACCTGCAAGCGGCGTGCCTGGCGCCAAGTCCATATAGGCGAAAGCACTGAGCGCGGCGGCGCGGCGGCCGGGATCGAGCACGGCAGGATCCGGCACGCGGCCGGAAATGCCGACGACCTGGCTCGGATCGGTGCCCCAGGTGATCTGCGGCTCAAGCGCTGTGCAATCGAGCACAACATCGCGGTCGAAGCTTGCATCATCGTCGCTCGTTAGCGTCCGCCAATGCCGCAACGCGACATCCCACTCTGCGCCCTGTGGCACAAACGGCCGATCGGCAAGCCATTCGAACGTTGCATCGTCGGGCGCGACGAAGCCCGAGCGGCCGCCCATTTCGATATTGAGATTGCATAGCGTCATGCGCTGGTCGATCGGCATGGCGCGCACTGCAGTGCCGGCATATTCGACGGCGTAGCCGCGCGCGCCGGCGACGCCGATCTCGGCAATGATGCGCAAGGCGACATCCTTGGCGCTGACATGCGCGTCAAGCCGCCCGTCGAGTCGTACGCGCATCCGTTGCGGCCGCTTCAGCGCCATCACCTGCGTTGCCAGAATGTGGGCAAGTTCGCTGGTGCCGCAGCCGAAGGCGAGCGCGCCGACGCCGCCGACCGTACTGGCATGACTGTCCGGCACTGCATGCGTCGCACCCGGCAGCACAATCCCGAGTTCGGGCGCGACGACATGCGAAATGCCTTGTTCGGGATCGTCGATATCGAACAGGCGGATATTGTTGGTGCGACAGCCTTCCCGCATCGCCTTGATGAAGGCGGAGCCCGACGGATTGGTATCGTCGTCGCGGCCCGGCTTGGTGGCGACGGTGTGGTCCTGCACCGCAAAGGTTAGATCGGCCCGGCGCACCGGGCGGCCTTGCTTTTGCAACTGCGCGAAGGCGTGGTGCGCATGCAGTTCATGCAGCACATGCCGGTCGATATAGATCAGATCGCGGCCGTCGGCGCGCTGCGCGACACGATGAAACCCCCAGATCTTTTCGAACAAAGTTCGCTGCATGAGCGTTCGGTTTATGACTGTCTTGGTCAAATCGGACTGCATATCCTGGTTGGCGGCATGTTTTTAAGCAAGCGGCCAAACCGTCGGAAGGATAATTCATGCCTCGCGTCGTCGGTATCGATCATCTCGTTCTTTGCGTCGGTGATTTCGCACGCTCGAAGGCGTTTTACCAAAAGCTGCTGACCTTTCTTGGCTTCAAACTCAAACATGAATATGAGGACATGGCCGGCTGGAGCAACGGCAAGACGCTGTTTTGGATTGCCGCTGCTGACGCCGAGGGTAGAAAGCACAAATACCGTAAAGGCGATATCGGTTTTCATCACTACGCTTTCGAGATGGCAAGCCGTAAAGACATCGACGCGCTTGGTGCTTTTCTCCAAAAAAATGACATGCGCGTCGTCGATCCGCCCGGCGAGTATTATGGCCGCAATTACTACGCAGTCTATTTCACCGACCCCGATGGCATGAAACTCGAAGCCATGATCTGGGCGCCGCCGGAAAAACAAAGCGTCAAAAAGCGCAAATCTGCGATACGAAGAAAGCGCAAGAAAAGATCATGAGCGAGCCGGATGGACTCTCAGCGGTGCGCGCGGGAATCGCGCGCGCCTGTCGTGATGCTGGACGCGACCCGGCAAGCGTCACGCTGGTTGCGGTATCGAAGACCTTCGCCGGGGCGGCGGTTGAACCGGTGATCGCGGCGGGCCAGCGCGTCTTTGGGGAAAACCGCGTACAGGAGGCCAAGGCGAAATGGCCGCCCTTGCTCGCCCGGCATCCTGGCACCGAACTGCATCTCGTCGGCGCGCTCCAGTCGAACAAGGCAAAGGACGCGGTAAAGCTGTTCGACGCCATCCATTCGGTCGATCGGACCAGCCTTGCCGAGGCGCTCGGCAAGGAGATCGCCAGGCAGAACCGCCGGCCGCTGCTCTTCGTCGAAATCAATACCGGCGCTGAGGCGCAAAAGGGTGGAATGCTGCCGCAGGATGCCGACGCCTTTCTCAGCGCCTGCCGTGATCGCTACGGGCTCGCCATTTCCGGCCTGATGTGTATTCCGCCGCTCGAGGAGGCCCCGGCGCCGAATTTTGCCCTGACTGCCAAAATTGCTCGCCGTAACGGGCTATCATTGCTGTCCATGGGAATGAGCGCCGACTACACCACCGCGATCGCATTTGGCGCCACGCATGTGCGCATCGGCACCGCTATCTTCGGCGCCCGATCTAAGAATGAATTATAATTCTTGTACTTGGCGATAGCCGGCAAAGCAATGAAAGCAAATCCCTACGGGTCAATGCGATGCAGCCCGCGGTGGGCGCAAACCCTTCGCGGGCTACATGCAGGAATATAGCGCTGCCGTGGCCGGCAACGCGCGGCCGAGCGTTGTGGTCGATCTCGACAATGAGATCGTAAAGGCCGTCGGCGCGCCGCAGCCGGTCGCCTGGTTCATTGGCCGACCGGTGGAAGGGTCGGTTGTACCGTCGATCGGCCGGGTCTTCGCACCAGGCGTCGTCGGGGCCGATCCGCCGGACCGGCAGCAACGTGCGCGGCCGCGCCAAGCGGTCGGCTCGCCACCACAGTCGAACCGGATAAAACTCCCCAGCCGGCGTCGCGCCGTCGCCTTCCCGCTTGGCCGATTTGATGCCGGACCGGCCCAATGCCGCCCT
>DASZCJ010000570.1:0-4516 GCA_035943155.1 Xanthobacteraceae bacterium
CGAGATCGCCACCCATGTCTGCGACGTGCTCGATGACACGCAGGTCGCCGAGATGACCGATGCGTGCCGCAAAAAATTCGGCCGCATCGACATTCTGGTCAACAATGTCGGCGGCTCGACCGCAGGCGGCGTGGCGGAAATGCCGGAAGCGAATTTCGACCAGCAAATCGACTACAATCTCAAAAGTGTGTTCCTATGCTGCCGCCACGTCATCCCGATCATGCGCACAGGGAGGCGGCGCCATCGTCAATACCGCGTCGACTTCAGGGATTCGCTATACCGGCTCGCCGCAGATCGGCTATGCGTCGGCCAAGGCCGCCGTGATTCAGTTCTCGCGTGTCACTGCCGTGCAATATGCCAGCAAAGGCATCCGCGTGAACACAGTGGTGCCGGGTCAGATGCACACGCCGATGGTCGAGGCGCGGCTTGCCAAACAGCGCACCGGCGGCGACATCGAGGCCTTATTGAGATCGCGCGTCGCGCGCATTCCGCTCGGCTTCATGGGCGACGGCCGCGACACCGCACATGCCGTGCTGTTCTTGGGCTCCGACGAGGCGCGCTTCATCACCGGGACCGAGATCGTGGTCGACGGCGGCATGACCGCGCGCTGCGATTGATGGTGTAGGGCGGATCGAGCGGTGCTAAGAGAATCACGTAATCACGTCGATTGAGTTTCCCGCCATTCCCGCCGAAGCGGCAATCCAGACGAAACGAAAAGTGACTAAGAAACGCGCCCTAACCGGCTTCGTCCCCGCTTTCGCGGGGACGGGCGGATGCTAAGCTGCTATGGCGCGAAAGCAGGACAAATTTCGATGACCATTCGCCCCGACGACCTCACGCCCACGATCGCGCCGCCGGACCCGAATCCGAACAAGCCGAAATTCAAGCTGCCGCCGCTGGCCTGCGACTCGCATTTCCATGTGTTCGGGCCGCACAGTAAGTTTCCTTACGCGCCGGACCGGCCATTCACGCCAGCCGACGCGCCCAAGGAGGATCTGTTCCGTCTGCATGAGTTTCTTGGTTTCGAACGCGGCGTATTCGTGCACTCGACCTGCCATGGCAGCGATCACGCGGTGCTGGTCGATCTGCTCGCCGCCGCGGGCGGTCGCTACCGCGGCGTTGCCTTGCTGAAACCCGATATGCCGGCCGCGGAGATCGAACGGCTCGACCAAGCCGGAGTGTGCGGCATCCGCTTGCATTTTCATTTCGCTCACCTTGGCGCGCCGATGCCGCGCGAGGACATGCGCAGGATCATCGAGGCAGTGGCGTGGCACGGCTGGCACATCGCCATGCATCTCGGCGGCCAGGGCGTGCTCGAGCATTACGACTTCATCACCTCGATCGAGGCGCCGGTCGTCATCGATCATATCGGCCGCATCGACATCGCCGAAGGGCTGCACGGCGCCGCCTTCTCGGCGCTCCGCCGGCTGCTTGACCGCGGCAATGTCTGGGTGAAACTGTCCGGCACCGACCGCATCACCAAGCAAGAATATCCTTATGCCGACGCGGTGCCGTTCGCGCGATCGCTCGCCACGCACGCGCCCGAGCGCGTGGTATGGGGCACCGATTGGCCGCACCCGAATCATAGTGCTGTGCCCAATGATGGCGCGCTTGTCGATCTGATTACCGAGATCGCGCCGGACGCGAAAACGCGTCAGCTTATGCTGGTCGACAATCCGGCGAAGCTGTTCGGGTTTTAATCTGCGCCGCAGCGGAACGCGTAGCTCGTCACTGCGCAACCACGCCTTCCGGCGCGGTGTCGAGATTGAAGGCAGCGGCGAAAAGGGCGCGCGTATAATCGGTCTTCGGATTACGAAACAGTTCGGCGGCGTCGCCGGCCTCCACCACCACGCCATGCCGCATGACTAGAAGCCGGCTCGCCAGCGCGGCGACCACGCGCAGGTCGTGGGAAATGAACAAATAAGTAAGGTCGCGCCGCTTCTGCAGGTCGCGCAACAGGTCGACCATCTGGGCCTGGATCAGCATGTCGAGCGCGCTAGTCGGCTCATCGAGCACGATGAAGTTCGGCTCGAGCACGATTGCGCGCGCCACTGCGATGCGCTGCCGCTGGCCGCCGGAGAATTCGTGCGGAAAGCGGACCCGCGTCTCCGGATCGAGCCCGACATCGTTGAGCGCGCGAATGACGCGGCGGTCGCGCTCGTCATCCGCCATGCGCGGATGGTGGACCTTGAGGCCTTCCTTGATGATGTCGGCGACCGACATGCGCGGCGACAGCGAGCCGTAAGGATCCTGAAAAACGATCTGCATGTTGCGGCGGAACGGAAGCATCTCCTTGAACCGCAGGCCTTGCAGATTATGACCCATGAATGTGATCGGGCCTTCGGATGAGATAAGCCGCAAGATCGCGCGGCCGAGCGTCGATTTGCCCGAGCCGGATTCGCCGACGACGCCGAGGGTCTCGCCCTTGCGCACCTCGATGCTCAAGCCGTCGCAGGCTTTGACGTGGCCGACGACCTTGCGTAGCAGCCCGCTGGTGATCGGGAACCAGACTTTCAAATCCTTGGTTTCGATCATCATCGGCGCATCCGGCTGCGGCGGCGCCGGATCGGGCTTCGGCTCGGCGGCAAGCAGCGCGCGGGTATAGGGATGCTCGGGCGCGGCAAAGACCTGCGCGACCAGGCCCTGCTCAACGATATTGCCGTCCTTCATCACGCAGACCCGCTGCGCGATCTTGCGCACGATGCCGAGATCGTGGGTGATAAACAATAGCGACATGTGGAGGCGGGCTTGCAGGTCCTTCAACAGCGCGATGATCTGCGCCTGCACCGTGACGTCGAGCGCCGTGGTCGGTTCGTCGGCGATGAAGAGGTCGGGCTCATTGGCGAGCGCCATGGCGATCATCACCCGTTGCCGCTGCCCGCCCGACAATTGATGCGGATAGCTCTTGAGCCGCGTCTGCGGGTCGGGAATGCCGACCTGGCTCAGCACCTCGATGGTCCGCTCGCGCGCGGCGGCGCCGGTTAATCCGCGATGCAATAGCAAAATCTCGCCGATCTGCTTTTCAATCGTATGCAGCGGGTTGAGCGAGGTCATCGGCTCCTGGAACACGATGCTGATGTCGTCGCCGCGCACCCGGCGCATCTGCCGCTCGTCGAATTGCAGAAGGTCGTTGCCTTTGAAATGGATCGCGCCGGACGGATGCCGCGCCGCCGGGTAAGGCAAGAGTTTGAGGATCGAAAGCGCCGTCGCCGATTTTCCTGACCCAGACTCTCCAACCAGCGCCAGCGTCTCGCCCTTGGCAATGTCGAACGAGATGCGGTCGACCGCCAGCGTCTCGCGTCCGCCGGAGCGAAAGGCGATGGAAAGATCGCGGACGGAGAGGAGGGGCGTGGTCATGTGGCGGTCACATAAACGTCTTGCGCGGATCGAAGGCGTCGCGCACCGCTTCGCCGACGAAGATCAACAGCGACAGCATCAGCGCGACAGTGAAGAAGCCGGTCAGTCCGAGCCACGGCGCTTGCACGTTGGCCTTGGCCTGGGACAGGAGTTCGCCGAGCGACGGCGAGCCCGGCGGCAGGCCGAAGCCGAGAAAGTCGAGCGCGGTGAGCGTCATCACCGACGACGACATGATGAAGGGCAGAAACGTCATCGTCGCCACCATGGCGTTCGGCAGCAGATGGCGGAACATGATCACGCGGTTGGAGACGCCAAGTGCGCGCGCCGCTTGGATATATTCGAAATTGCGGCCGCGCAGGAACTCGGCGCGCACCAAGCCGACAAGCCGCACCCAAGAGAATAGCAGCAGGATTCCGAGCAGGACGAAGAATCCAGGCACCAGAACCGAGGAAATGATCAGCAGCAGATAAAGCTCCGGCACCGAAGTCCAGATTTCAATGACGCGCTGGAACAACAGATCGGTCCAGCCGCCGAAATAGCCCTGCACCGCGCCGGCGGCGACGCCGATGATCGAGGAGACGATCGTGAGTATCAGCCCGAACAGCACCGAGATGCGAAAGCCGTAGATCAGCCGCGCCAGCACGTCGCGGCCCTGATCGTCGGTACCGAGCCAGTTCATCTCCAGCGCGCCGCACTGGCTGTAGCCATTTTTGGCGGCGAAATCGCAATCGCGGTCGTTCAGCATCCAAGTCGGCTTTGAGGGAAATGCCGACGGCGGGCGATCATTGATCGTGCGATAGGAAAAATGGATCGGCGCCCAGATGACCGTGGCGTGATGCTCATCGAGAAACCGCTGAATGTAGGGGTCGCGGTAATCGGCTGCGGTGCCGAGCGTGTCGCCGAATTCGGTGTCGGGATAGGTCACGAAGACCGGAAAGTAATTCTTGCCATCGAAGTGAATGAATAGGGGCCGGTCGTTGGCGATGAGCTCGGCCAACAACGAAAGGACGAACAGGACAAGAAATATCCAGAGCGAAAAGTAACCTCGCTGATTGGCCTTGAAATTGCGCCAGCGCCGGGCGTTCAGCGGGGAAAATTCGAATCCCAGCGGCGGCGCGGTGATCCCCATCGGACCGGCCGGCTCGACATCCGGCCGCAG
>DASZCJ010000571.1:0-11081 GCA_035943155.1 Xanthobacteraceae bacterium
GACGAAGCCATCCGGGCGCGGCGCGCCGGAGGCAACGCCGAGGCTGAATGGATCGCCGGTCCGCCAGCTTTGCGCCGCGGCAATGCGCATCACGCCTGGCGTCGCGATCATGCCGAAACCGGCCGCTGCCCCGGAAATCAAGCGGCGGCGGCTCAGACGTTTGGTTATGAGTTGGCGTCGCATGCTATTGCCCGCGGAATCGTTCGGATTACTCGACATAATGGCCGATTTTTATGACATTCTGACGCCAGCAATTGCGAGCGATCGAACCGAAACAGAACATGAATAGCGCCAAACCCGAACAGCGAAAAGAAACCGCGCAAACCTGGTTCGAAGCGTTGCGCGACCGGCTTGTGATGGCCTTGGAAGGCGTGGAAGACGCGCTGCCGGCGGACGCGCCTTTGAGCGATCGCCCGGCGGGACGATTTAAGCGCACGGCGTGGCAGCGTACCGACCATACCGGCGGCAATGTAGATGCTGGGCCGGCAGGCGCCGGCCCTGGCGGCGGCGGCGTGATGGCGATGATGCACGGGCGCGTATTCGAAAAGGTCGGCGTCCACGTTTCCACCGTGTTTGGCGAATTCGCCCCGGAATTCCGCAATGAAATCCCCGGCGCCGCGGACGATCCGCGGTTTTATGCCAGCGGCGTTTCGCTGATCGCTCACCCGCATAGTCCCCATGTGCCGGCGGCCCATATGAATACCCGCTATGTCGTCACGACGAAATCCTGGTTCGGCGGCGGGGCCGACCTCACGCCGGTGCTCGAGCGCCGGCGCAGCCAGGAAGATCTCGACGCAATTGCCTTTCACAGCGCGATGCGAGCGGCTTGCGACGCGCATTCGCGGATCGCGCCCTACGACAGGTTCAAAAAGTGGTGCGATGAGTATTTTTATCTCAAGCATCGCGGCGAAATGCGCGGCATCGGCGGCATCTTTTACGATTGGCTCGACAGCGGCGATTTCGCTGCCGATTTTGCCTTCACTCAAGACGTCGGCCGCGGCTTCCTCGATATCTATCCCGAACTGGTGCGCCGGAATTTCGCCAAGCAATGGAGTGAAACCGAGCGCGACGAACAGCTTGTGCGCCGCGGCCGCTATGTCGAATTCAACCTGCTCTACGACCGCGGCACGATTTTCGGGTTGCGGACCGGCGGCAATGTCGAGTCGATCCTGTCGTCGATGCCGCCCGTGGTGAAATGGCCGTGATGCCGGTGCGGAAGTGCAAGCCCAATCATCTAAACGCGCCAAAGGGAAATGATGTCAGGTTGAACCGCCATTTCGCTTTGGCTCATTGTTTGAGCATGATCTTTTCGGAAAACCGGTTTCCACTTTTCCGGATCATGCTCCAAAAATCATCATGCTGCCGCCGACAATGACCACCGCATCGAGCATCGCGGTATGGACGTGAACGGGCAGCCGCGCGACGATGAGCTTCGCCAAAAACGTGCAGGGAAACGCGACCACGCCGATCAAGAGTGCGATCACGACCACGCTCCTTGTCAGCACGCCGGCGGCGCCGAACACCGCAATCTTGACGATGCCCATGCCAAGCGACACCGCTGCATCGGTGGCAATCACCGCCGCGCCTTCGAGGCCCGTCGCCATCAGAAGCGACAGCAAGATGACGCCGGCGCCCGTGGTGCTGCCGACCACGATTCCCCAACCCGCGGCAGCGGCGACATAGGCTTTCTCGCCAAGCTTATGACCGCGGCGCTTGAGGATGCGGCGCAGCGGCACGGTGGCGATCAAGGTCGAGCCGATCACGAGCGCCGCGCCGCGGCCGGTCAAGAGCGTATATAGCCAGGCGCCGAGAATGCAGGTCGGCAGCGCCGCAACGAGTGCAATGACCGCGCGGCGAGCATCGAGCGAGCGGCGGAACGCCGCCACCCGCGCGGTATTGGTGAACATCGCCGAAATCGCGATGATCGGCACGACCGGCGCCGCGCCCACGATCGGCACCAGGACGAGCGGCATCAGCGCGCCGGTGCCGTAGCCCGCGACGCCGCCGGTGACAGCGGAGACCGTCGCCAGCGCGGCGATCACGACAAGTTCTGCAAGCGAGACGTCCGGGAGAAGCAAGGTGGATTCAGCCGTTGACTAAAAGCCATTCAGTCGGGACAACAGGCGTCCGCCGAGCGGCGAAAGAACTACAAAGGAGCTAGGCATGGACCTTGGAATCGCCGGCCGCAAGGCGATCGTTTGCGCTTCGAGCCGGGGCCTCGGCTATGCCTGCGCCAAGGCGCTGGCACAAGCTGGCTGCGAGGTTGTGATCAACGGCCGCAATCAAGAGCAGCTCGGCGCCGCCGCCGCCGAACTTAAAAAAACGACCGGCGGCAAGATCGTCGCGGTGACCGCCGACGTCGCCTCGGCCGAGGGCCAGAAGGCCTTGTTCGCTGCCTGCCCCGAGCCGGATATTCTGGTCAACAATAATGCCGGCCCACCGCCGCGCGATTTCCGCGAGCTCGACCGGCAGAAGCTGCTCGACGGCGTGATCGCCAACATGGTTGTCGCCATCGAGCTCACGCAGAAGGTGATCGATCCGATGGTCGCAAAAAAATTCGGCCGCATCGTCAATATCACCTCGGGATCGGTAAGGATGCCGCTCGCCGGCCTCGATCTTTCATCCGGCGCGCGGGCCGGGCTGACCGCATTCCTGGCCGGCGTTGCCCGCTCGGTTGCCGCCGCCAATGTCACCATCAATTTCATGCTGCCCGGAGTTTTCGCGACCGACCGGTTACGCACGTATCTCGAAACGATGGCGAAAAAGAAAGGATTGACCGCCGAGGCCGCTCTGGCCGAACGCGTTGCGACCGTGCCGGCGCGGCGTGTCGGACAGCCTGACGAATTCGGCAAGACTTGCGCATTCCTGTGCTCGGCCCAGGCTGGTTATATTACCGGCCAGAACATTCTCATCGACGGCGGAGCTTTCCCCGGCGCGTTCTAAAGAAAAAGTCGTGAGGTAAAATCAAATCAGTGCCGAGCCCTCCATCTGTTCCCTCCCCCCTTGAGGGGGAGGGTTAGGGAGGGGGGTGTTTTTGGCGACGTCCCTGAACCACCCCCCACCCCACCCCACAAGGGGAGGGGAACAAGTTTGAGGAGACTCCCATGAAGCTCGTCCGTTATGGCGCACCGGGACGCGAGAAGCCCGGCATGATCGATGCCGAAGGCCGCATCCGCGACCTTTCCAAAATCGTTCCCGACATTGCCGGCGACACGCTGTCCCCCAAGGGGCTTAACAAGCTGCGCAAGCTCAAGCCGGAAAAACTGCCGCTCGTTCGCGGCAATCCGCGCATCGGGCCGTGCGTCGGCAAGGTGAGCAATTTCATCGCCATCGGCTTGAACTATTCCGATCATGCCGCCGAAGCCGGCATGCCGATCCCCAAAGAGCCGATCATCTTCAACAAGGCGCCGTCGTGCATCTGCGGCCCGAATGACGACACCATGATCCCGAAGGATTCTTCCAAGCTCGATTGGGAGGTCGAGCTCGGCATCGTTATCGGCAGCCGCGCGCGCTATCTGAGCAAACAAAACGCGCTCGACGTGGTCGCCGGCTATTGTCTCGCCAACGACGTGTCCGAGCGCGTGTTTCAGATCGAGCGCGCCGGACAATGGACCAAGGGCAAAGGCTGCGAAACGTTCGGGCCGCTCGGGCCCTGGCTCGTCACCCGGGACGAAATTAAGGATCCGCAGAAGCTCGACATGTGGCTCGACGTCAACGGCGAGAAACGCCAGCGCGGCAACACCTCGACCATGATCTTCGATTGCCGGCATATCGTCTGGGCGTGCTCGCAATATTTCGTCATGGAGCCCGGCGACGTCATCATCACCGGCACGCCGCCCGGCGTCGGGCTCGGCATGAAGCCCGAGCCGAAATTCCTCAAAGCCGGCGACGTCGTGACGCTCGGCATCGAAGGGCTAGGCGAGCAGCGGCAGAAGGTCGTGAAGTTTAAGATGTGACGGTAAGTTTAAGATGTGACGGTCGTCGTTATCGCTGCCAACGCGTCATGCCCGCGCTTGTCGCGGGCATCTCGCTTATGCAGGCACTTCGTGAAAGAAACGAGATGGCCGGAACAAGTCCGGCCATGACGGGGTGAATAAATTACCCCTCCCGTGCCGCCAGCACGGCTTCGGTGGAGATGCGCGACCAGGCCGCGACTTTGTCGCGAAATGCGATGTAGGACGCGTGCACCTTGGCCGCGCCTGCGCTTTTGCCGGCGAATTCGCCGAGAACGTCTTTGGCCTGCGCGCGCGCGGCGCCGATCAGATCAGTTGGGAATTTGCTCAGCTTTACATTGTCCTGCGTCGTGAGCACCGCGAGCGCTTCAATGTTGAGCCGTTCCATTTCGGCAAGCGCAAAGGACGCTTCCGCCGCGCAGGCATGCGCCACAATCGCCTGCAGCTCGCGGTCGAGCGCTTGCCAGGCCTTGAGCGATACGATGCACTCGCCGGTGCCATTCGGCTTGTTAAAGCCCGGGCTGTAATAAAGCGGCGCGTAGCGATAGAGCCCGAGAGCAATATCGGAGCCAGGCCCGACGAATTCGGCGCCGTCGATCAGGCCCGACTGCAGCGAGACCAAAATTTCACCGGGCGCGGTGGTCTGCGGAATGCCGCCGAGGCGGCGATAGACTTCACCGCCAAGACCGAGCGAGCGGATTTTCAGTCCGCGTACATCGTCGCGGCTTTTGATCTCGCGACGAAACCAGCCGCCCATGCATGTGCCGGTATTGCCGGCCATGAATGGCTTCACGCCAAACGGGGCATAAAGCTCATCCCATAAAGCCTGACCGCCGCCGGCATCGATCCAGGCGACATGCTCGTTCGGCAGGAGCCCGAACGGCACCGTGGTGAAGAAGGCGGCGGCAGGCTCCTTACCCTGCCAGTAGAACGCGGCGGTATGGCCCATCTCGGCGACGCCGGAGCCAACGGCGTCGAGCACTTCCAGAGCCGGAACCACCTCGCCCGCCGCCGAGACGGTGATCTCAAGCCGGCCGCCGGACAACGTGCCGATCCGCTCGGCGACCCGCTCCGCCGACATGCCGGGGCCGGGCAAACGCTTCGGCCAGGAGGTGATCATGCGCCAGCGCAATTTGCCGCTCTGCGCCAGCGCGGGAGCGGCGATCGCGCTGGCGAGCCCAAGCGTTGCTCCGCGTGTGACGTTGCGGCGTGTGACCTTGGTCATTGCTGGCACCTTTCGTTCGATCATACGCTTAAATCTGCTTCTGTATGTCTTATGACAGTCAATCGGTCCATCGCGTAGGTGGCACCGAAGCGCTTGCACTGAAAGTATTTTTCCGACACGTATAAGACCGTGCGGGGGAGGATCAAATGGGAGCGAATTTCGGCATCGCCGGGATGGATTGGCAGCAGCGGGTCAACTGGGACCGGTTGCGAAAATACCGCACCGAGCGGGCGCGCGCGATGATGAAAAAGCACGGCCTCGGCGCGCTTCTGTGCATGTACGACGAAAATGTCCGCTATATCACCGGCACGCTGACGCCCGGCTGGAACCGGCTTAAGCCGGGGCTGCGCTACGCGATGCTGTGCGGCGACAGCGCACCTATTCTGTTCGAGCAGGGCGACCTCGGTTTTCAGATCGAACGTCATTCGCCGTGGATTCCGAAAGAAAACGTGCGGCATTCATTTGCCTGGATCAAAGGCGCGGCCGGGCCGGCCTCCACGCAACAGGTGACGAAGTTCACCAAAGCGGTGCAGCAGGCGATGCGCGAAAACGGCGTCGCCGGGCAAAAGCTTGGCGTCGATTTCATCGACATCAACATGATCAACATTTTCAAGGACAATAATATCACCTGGACCGACGGCATGAGCGCGATGATGGAAGCGCGCGCGGTCAAGAACGAGGACGAGCAGGAATGCTTCCGTATCGTTGGCGCGATCGGCGACGCCACGCACTGGGAATGCATGAAATTCCTGCGGCCCGGAATAACCGAAAACCAGGTGACGGCGCACCTGATGCAGTACCTCTACAACATTCCCGGCATGGAGGACGTCGAAGACGTCATCGTTTCGTCCGGCCCGAACACCTGGCCGAATTGGCGCAATTTCTCCGATCGGATCATCCAGCCCGGCGATATCGTGTTCATGGATTTGGCGGCACTGACCTGGAATGGCTACAAATCCTGTTACTACCGCACCTATTGCGTCGGCAAAGAGCCGTCGCAGGAGCAAAAAGAAACTTATCAGATCGCGCTCAAATGGCTGTACGATTCCATCGGCGCGGTGAAGGCCGGCGCAACCACGCGCGACATCGCGCTCAAATGGCCTTCGGCGATGGAAACCTGGGGTTACGAGGACGAGGACCAGGCAGCCGCCAATCTCTGGGGCCACGGCCTGGGCTTGGCCCAATACGATCCGCCGGTCATTTCGCGCATCTGGTCGCTCGATCATCCGGTCGAAATAAAAGAGGGAATGACCTTCGCGCTCGAAACCCAGCACGGAAAAAAATTCCATTATGGTGTGCGGATCGAGGAAATGCTGATCGTGCACAAAGATTCCATCGAGATCGTCTCCAACTTCCCGGTTAAGCAGATTACGGTTGTCGATCCACTGCCCGGCTACGGCGATCACGTGAGATGACCTCGGCTGTTAGCCGAGGTCATCCCCGGGCCGCGCCGAAGGCGCGTGACCCAGAGATCCTGAGACGCATGCTGTGCCCAACTGGACGGGATGGCCGGAACAAGTCCGGCCATGACAGTGCGAGGAGCCGTCGAGTACCGCGATGAGCGCTTTCATTCTTCCCCTCGCTGACGCCGATCGCGCCGACACAAATCGCGTCGGTCCGAAAGCGGCGAATCTGGCCGCGCTGGCGCGCGCAGGATTGCCGACGCCGGGCGGGTTCGCCATCACCGCAGACGCCTATCGGCGGCAGATAGAGCATCTCGGCCTCGCCGCCGCCATCAGCGCATACGACCATGCCGATCTGCCGGCGCAACGCCGGCTTGCTGTGGAAATTCGCCTGCAGCTTTATCGGAGCGAGCTTGCGGCCGATCTGCTTGCCGACATCCTCGCGGCGTGGCGGACCGAGCAGAAACCTGCCGCGGTGCGTTCGTCGGCCTTAATCGAAGATCGCGCCGATGCGAATTTTGCCGGCCAATTCGAAAGCTTTCTCGGCGTTAGAGAAGACGCAGAATTCCTGATCGCGCTGCGTGCCTGTTGGGCGGCGTTGTGGACCACGAATGCCCGCCGCTCGATGGCGCAACACGAGCAAAGCCCAGCCGGCACGGCCATGGCCGTGCTGGTCCAGCCGCTCGTCGCCGCGCGCGCCTCCGGCGGCGGCTTGAGCAAGACCGCGGACGGCCAGATGCTCATTAGCGCCACCTGGGGCTTAGGCTCGACGATCGCCCAGGGCGAAGTGGTGCCGGATCGCATCGTGCTCAGCCGTCAGGGATTCGTCCGATCGAACGACGCCGGCTGCAAGCATCACCGCGAAATCTGCAGCCACAAAGCTGGAAACGGCGCAGGAACCTTGCCGCAAGCCGTGCCTGCGGCGCTCGTTGGTATGCCCTGCCTGCAAGCCGGCGAGGCGACCGTGCTTGGGCGGCTGATGCGCAAGGCTGAAAGCGCGCTTGGCATGGCAGTCGAGATTGAATGGGCGCTCGATGAGCGCGGCTTCAAATTGCTGCAAGCCCGCCCGCTCCACATGCGCCCGGCGCAAGTACCGGACGAAATCTGGCTCAAACATCCCGGTCTCAACGGCCACCCTGCTGGGATCGGCTGGGGCTCCGGCCGCGCCGTCGTGGTGAACTGCGAATGCGAACTTGAGCGCGTGGCGCCGGGCGACATCCTAGTGACGCGCGTTGCCGGCCCGGCGCTCAGCCACGTTCTGCCGCGCGTCGGCGGCGTCGTCGCCGAGCTTGGCGGCTCGACGTCGCATCTGGCCTCGCTGGCGCGCGAACGCGGCATCCCGATGGTGCTCGGCGTGCTTGATGCGACGCAGCGGATTCCCGACGGCGCGCAGGTTGCCGTCGACGGCGTCGCCGGCGTCGTGCGGTGGCTCGCCTGATGTGGACACGGCAACAGCGCGCGCGCATATTCGTCACCCAGCCGGTCTCCGAACGGGCGCTCAAGCGCTTGCACGCCGTGGCGAAGGTCAAGGTCTTTCCCGACACCAGCCGGATCATTCCCAGGCGTACGCTGCTCGAGGCGGTGCGCCGGACTGATATCTTGTTTTGTCTTCTCCACGACGCCATCGATCGCGCGGTGATCGCGGCCAATCCGGATTTGCGGATGATCGCCGCGCAATCGATCACGCCGTCGAATATCGACGTGGCGGCAGCGACCGCGCGCCGCATTCCGGTGACCGTGACGGCGCCGGTGACCACCGAAGCGACCGCCGATCTCAATTTCGGACTGATGCTGGCGGTGGCGCGGCGCATCGTGGAAGGCGACCGCGCGGTGCGCGCCGGGAAATTCCCCGGCGGCCAGTCGGCGCATCTCATGGGCTCTTACGTGTGGGGCAAGACAATCGGGCTCATCGGCGGCGGCGGCTTGATCGGCAAGGCAGCAGCGCGCCGCGCGCAC
Source organism: Xanthobacteraceae bacterium (assembly GCA_035943155.1). Classification (GTDB taxonomy): domain Bacteria; phylum Pseudomonadota; class Alphaproteobacteria; order Rhizobiales; family Xanthobacteraceae; genus BOG-931. The sequence goes on from DASZCJ010000571.1 coordinate 8,538, forward strand.
GGTTTTTCGATGCGGGTGCTGTATTGGACGCCGCGGCGCAAATCGCACAGCGAAGAGCACGAGGCCGGCTTGACCTATGCGCCGTTCGAGGAATTGCTGCGCGAATCCGATTTCGTATCGGTGCATTCACCGCTTAATGCCGAGACCCGGCATCAAATCGGGTCGCGCGAATTGCGATTGATGAAGCGCAGCGCCTTTCTCATCAACACGGCGCGGGGTGCAATCGTCGACGAAGCGGCGCTCGTCCGTGCGCTGCAAACCAAGCAGATCGCCGGCGCCGGGCTTGACGTTTTCGAGCACGAGCCGAAAGTCGACAAGCGCTTGCGGGCAATGTCCAATGTCGTGCTGACGCCGCATCTCGGCAGCGCCACGCCGGAAGTGCGCGAGGAGATGGCAAATATCGTGGTCGATAACATTCTCGCCTTCCTGGAAGGACGCAAATTGCCGAACTGCGTCAATCCGCAAGTGTTTGCATTGTGAATATTCCTCCCCCTAAAAGGGGGAGGACGGCGAGCGCAAGCGAGCCGGTGGGGGTCCCAGCGTCCAACGACCCCTCCCCGACCGCCGTCGCTTTGCTCGGCGGTCGACCCTCCCCTTTAAAGGGCGGGAATTGTTAAAAGAGCAACCCATGGCTCGAACCATAACCATCATTGCCATTACCGACAGTCCATTCCCCTCGCTCGATCCGGCGAAGAAAGCGTTGGCGCGGCTTGACCCGGAATACCGCATGGCGGCGAGCCCATCAGCCGACGATATCCTGGCCGTGGCGCGCGACGCCGATGCGATACTCGTCACCTATGCCAAGCTCCCAGGCGAGTTGCTGCGGCAATTGACGCGCTGCAAGGCGATCGGCCGCTTCGGCCTCGGCGTCGACAACATCGACTTGCCGGCGGCGAAGGCGCTCGGCATTGCCGTCAACTACGTGCCGGATTACTGCCTGCGCGAAGTCTCGGACCACGCCGTGGCGCTCGTTCTTGCGCTGGCGCGCAAAATAACGTTGGCCAACGCACTCGTGCAATCCGGCCACTGGGACGTAGCGCCGATCGTGCCGCTGCGCCGCCTTGAGGGCCAAATCCTGGGCCTCGTTGGCTTCGGCAATATCCCGCGCATGCTTGCGCCCAAAGCCAAAGCGTTTGGGTTTAACGTCCTCGCCCACGATCCGTATGTCGCGAAGGATGCGTTCGTCGCGGCCGGCGTCGAGGCCGTGAGTTTCGATGATCTGCTCGCGCGCTCCGACTTCATCTCGGTGCATGCGCCGCTATTGCCGGCGACGCGCGGGCTGATGAACGCCGCTGCATTCGCCAAGATGAAAAAGGGCGCGTTTCTGATCAATACGGCGCGCGGTCCTTTGGTCGATGAAGCGGCGCTGGTCGCGGCGCTCGATTCAAACCAGCTTGGCGGCGCCGCTCTCGACGTCGTCACAACCGAACCATTGCCGAAGGATTCGCCGCTCCTTGGCCGCGACAACGTGATCCTCACGCCGCACACCGCGTTCTATTCGGTCGAGGCGCTGGAAGAATTGCAGAGCAAATGCGCAAGCGATGTTGCCCGCGTGCTTTCCGGCGAGCCGGCGATCTATCCGATCAGCGCTTGAAATTATCTCCGTCACCCTGAGGTGCGAGCGCAGCGAGCCTCGAAGGGCGACGGCCGTAGCGCCTCGGCCGTTCATCCTTCGAGGGCCGCTTCGCGGCCACCTCAGGATGACGGATTGCGCGTATGTCACTCCGCCGTCCAGCCGCCGTCCAGCACGAGCGCCGAGCCGGTCATCAGCGACGATGCATCGGAGGCGAGGAACACGATCGCGCCGGTGATTTCGTCGAGCTGACCGAGGCGGCCGAGCTTGATCTTCGCCAGCACTTCGTCGCGGAACGCTTTGTTCTCGAAGAATGGCCGCGTCATCGGCGTTTCCAGAAAGGTCGGCCCGAGGCTGTTGACGCGGATATTATGCGGTGCGAGCTCGATCGCCATGGCTTTGGTAAAGCCCTCCATGGCGTGTTTCGAGGCGCAATAGACCGCGCGGCGCGCGGCGCCGACATGGCCCATCTGCGATGACACGTTGACGATCGAGCCCGGTAGTTTCGCTTCGATCAACCGCAGCGCCACGGCTTGCGCCACAAAGAACGCGGCGCGGACATTGAGCGCAAAGATCGCGTCGAAATCCTCAACCGTAACGTCCGCCAGATAAGCCGGCCGGTTCATGCCGGCATTATTGACGAGAACCGCAAAAGGCTCGGCTTGCGCTATCGCGTTGCGCACCACCTCGATATCGGTCACGTCGAGCACCAAGGCATCGGCCTTGTCGCCGCGGGCGCGGATTGCAGCAGCGGCATCCTCGATTTCGGATTTGGTGCGCGCGGCAAGCGTCACATGCGCCCCGGCCGCGGCAAGCGCCGAAGCTGCCGCGAGCCCGATGCCGCGTCCGCCGCCGGTGAGCAGCGCGCGTTTGCCGTCAAGCCGAAACGATGGAGTCTTGGCGAGATTGGTTGAGGTCACGACTCCGCTTGGCTTGCTCAATGTTACCTCCCCCCTTGTGGGGGAGGTCGG
>DASZCJ010000572.1:0-1533 GCA_035943155.1 Xanthobacteraceae bacterium
CTGGACATAGGCAGTTTTGCCGGCGGACCAGCCGACCGCGCCGTCCGGCCCGAGCGCGACCTGATCGATCCAGCGGTGCTTCGGGTCGGTCGCCAAGATGCGGCTTTCCCCGGTTGCATCGGTCAGGACAAGTTTGCTGTCGTCGCCGCCAGTAATGATGCGCCCACTGTCGGCCGCGCTGGTCAGGATGGCGCCGCTGTGAGCAGTGACGCGACGTGGATCGCCATCGGACGCTACGAGCACGATGGCCTCTTCACCGAGAACGAAGGCGGCGGTACGGCCGAGAAAATGCGCAGCTACGATGCCGCCGCCACCGATGACGACCGGTCGCGTGCGCTCGACCACGGATGCTGTGTCGCTGCTATGGACGGACATCGATGATTGCCGACTGCCGCTCTGAAGTCTCTGCCCCGCGTCAGGCGCGGATCCAAGATTAATTCCAACCAGCGAAGAACTGCACTATTTCGTGATGCAGCTTTCGAAACCTTCGCTGATCATTTTACCGGGCAGGTTGCGGCCGATGAAAACGATTCGGCTCTCGCGCTTCTCCTCCGTTTTCCACGGCCGCTGATGATCGCCGTCAAGAATCATGTGAACACCCTGAAAGACGAAGCGCTGGTCGTCATCTTTGAACGCGAGAATGCCTTTGCATCGCAGAATGTTCGGGCCTTCCTTCTGCACGAGGTCCTGCACCCAGGGAAAGAACTTATCGGGATCGAGCGGCCTATCGGTGTGAAGAGAAATCGATTGCATCTCCTCATCGTGATAGTGCTTCAGCCCGCCGTGGGCGTGCGCGTGATCATGAGCATCATCTCCATGCTCATGTTCACGATGATGGTGGTGATGGTCGCCGTTCTCGCTGCCGAGAAATTCCGGTTCCAGATCGAGGATGCGATCAAGATCGAACGCATTGCGGCCGAGCACTGCATTAAGCGGAACCTTGGCGTGCTCGGCTTTGTGCACCTTGGCGTAAGGGTTGATACCGCGAATGCGCGCCTCGACCTCGCTAAGTTCCTCGGGCGAGACGAGATCGGTCTTGTTGATCAAAATCACGTCGGCAAAGGCGATCTGATTTTTGGCTTCCGGGGCGTCTTTGAGACGCTCGTTGAGCCATTTGGCATCGGCGACCGTGACCACGGCATCGAGTTTGGTCCTGCGGCCGACATTCTCGTCGATGAAGAAGGTCTGGGCGACCGGTGCCGGATCGGCGAGACCGGTGGTTTCGACGATGATGGCATCGAATTTTCCCTTTCGCCGCATCAAACCGTCGAGGATGCGCACGAGATCGCCGCGCACGGTGCAGCAAATGCAGCCGTTGTTCATCTCGAACACTTCTTCGTCGGCGTTTACCACCAGTTCGTTGTCGATGCCGATCTCGCCAAACTCGTTGACAATGACGGCAAATTTCTTGCCGTGCGGTTCCGACAGAATGCGGTTGAGCAACGTCGTTTTGCCGGCGCCGAGATAGCCCGTCAGCACCGTCACCGGGATTTTGTCGGTCGAAGTTTGCTCAGGCATTCACATTCTCCTGGC
>DASZCJ010000573.1:0-3740 GCA_035943155.1 Xanthobacteraceae bacterium
GCCTCTATCCGTTCCGCGGCGTGGTGTTCGATATCGATCCGATATTCGCCAATACCGAGGAATGGTATCAGGCGATTCCAGCCGAGGTCCGGCCGCACAAGGACCAGCCGTTTTATCATCTGTTCGCCGAAAACGACGAGACCGAATACGTCGCTTATGTCTCGGAGCAGAATTTATTGCCGGACGAGACCGGCGAACCGGTGCGTCATCCGCAAGTCGCCGAAATCTTCATCAAGGACGGCAAAGGCGGCTATCGTCCACGCGTCGCGTTGCGGCACTGAAACATAATCGCGCACGCTAATCGCCCATCCGATCGTCCGGCGAAAGCGCGTGCGCGCGCTTTCGCGCCAATATGGCCGGCGACAGATGCTTACGGTTCACCGCGCTTACGGTTTTCCGGACGCTTGCGGCGATCCCGGGGCTGTGTTGGAAGACTGCGGCTGGCCCTGTTGGCTCTCCAGCTTCTTGCGCGCTTCGTCGGCGCGCCGCTGCAACTCTTCCTGAAGTTTCTTCTGCTGCTCCTCGAAGACTTTCGGATCGGTCGGCGGACCGTCATAGGCCTTACCGAAATCGGCGAGCGGCAGGACGAGGCTGATCGGCTGGCCGGTCGAATTGATCGCCTGAATGACGAGCCCCTGCCCTTTCTTCAGTTTGCCGATCAAGTCGCCGCTGGCGTCATAGTCGGCCATGCAGCCGTTCGTGAAACAAATGACGTAAGGCGCGGTCATCGGCTGATTCTGATCGACGATGACGCGCGTGCCATGAACGAGCTGCATGCCGAGCGGCAGCGTGACACGCAGAATTTTCTTCGGCTCGCCCTCCGGCTCGATCAGCACGGCGGCAACCACCGGCATGCCCGACTCGATGCGCGCATCCTTGCCGGTGAAGCAGACCTGTTTGGCGTTGGGTTCGTTGTTCTGGCCCTTGAGGCAGAACTTGGTCCACGGCGAAAAGATCAACTGGACCTGCTGCTCCTGCGTTTGCGCCGGAGCCTGCCGTTGCGCTTCGGGCGCAGGAGCGGCCGGCGCCGCGGGCGCGGCGGGTTTTGCTGCCGGCTTTTTGGCGGGCGCCCCCGGTTTCGCGGCCGGAGCAGGAGCCGGTGCGACCGGCTGCTGCGCGAAGGCGGAGCCAGAAGCCAGCGCGAAGGCGGCCGTCAGCACGCCGATCTGGCCGAAGCGACCGACTGGCGCAAAATTTTTGGTGACTGTGTTGGCGATGGCAGCGAGCGTCCGGCTCGCCGAACGTGCCGGCGCCGCCGCATTCGAATAATTCATGAGATGCAGTCCCTCTTTAAGCTCTGCTGCCGCCTGCAAACCGTTCCGATCGAAATCGATTTGCCTGGTCAGACTGGCGTTTTGATTCGAGATATCCGTGTCCGCGCTGCGCGGGCCCCATTTCCCGGTCAATCGGCGCAGATTAAGGCAACACCGTGGCCCGGCCCCAATACCGCAATTGCGGTGTGAGATCAAAGGCCGTTGCGCGATCAAAACGGCGAGTTTCGGCCTTTGCGCCGGCCGAGCGAACGGAAGCGACCGTGCCGCCATCAACGGGGCCTTTCTCCAAGTGCCTCCAAGTGACGTCGTGATACATTCGCGAGCGGTGAATCGAACTCTCGCAAGCCAGACCAAGCGCAAAGTCCTGTCGGTGCTGTCGGCGCGTGCCGCGCTGTGCGGCCTCGCGCTTGTTGTCGCTGCGCTGCCGGCGCGCACGGCGCAAGCGGCGCACGCCATCGCCATGCATGGCGCACCGGCCATGCCGGAGGATTTCGCCGCGGTTCCCTACGCCAATCCCGACGCGCCCAAAGGCGGCCGTTTGATCGAAGGCGTGCTCGGCACCTTCGACAGTCTCAATCCGCTGATCGTCCAAGGCCTCGCCGTGCAGCCGGTGCGCGGCTACGTGATCGAGAGCTTGATGGCGCGCGGCTACGACGAGCCGTTTACGCTTTACGGCTTGTTGGCGCAGAGCGTCGAAACCGACGATGCACGAACCTTCGTGACTTTCACGCTTAATCCCGCGGCGCATTTCTCCGATGGCGTTGCCGTCACCGCCGACGACGTCGTTTTCTCCCTGGAGCTGTTGCGCGATCACGGGCGGCCGAACCACCGCACCTATTACGCCAAAGTCGAAAAAATCGAAATTCTCGGCCCGCGCACCGTTCGCTTCGATTTTCCCAACGCGGACGATCGCGAATTGCCGCTGATCCTCGGCTTGATGCCGGTGCTGCCGAGGCACGCGATCGATCCGGCAAAATTCGAGAATTCGACTTTGGCAAAACCGGTCGGCAGTGGACCTTACGTCGTCGCCGACATCGATACCGGCAAGAGCGTCACCTTCAAGCGTGATCCGAACTATTGGGGCCGCGATCTGCCGATCAACCGCGGCCTGTGGAATTTCGACGAATTGCGGTTCGATTTTTATCGCGACGAGAACGCTTATGTCGAGGCGTTCAAGGCCGGCCTGTACGATGTGCGCAGCGAAAACGATCCCGCGCGCTGGGAGACCGGCTACGATTTTCCCGCGGTGCGCGACGGGCGCGTGATCAAGGAATCGTTTTCCAACGGGCTGCCGAAATTCAGTTCGGACTATGTCTTCAATACCCGCCGCTCGATCTTCGCCGACATCCGCGTGCGCCAGGCGATTACGCTGTTGTTTGACTTCCAGTGGATCAATCGCGATTTTTTCTTCAATCTCTATCGCCGCAGCGCGAGCTTCTTCGACGATTCCGAACTGTCCGCCTTTCATCGCCCAGCCGATGAACGCGAGCGGGCGCTGCTTGCGCCATTTCCGGATGCCGTGCGTGCCGACGTGCTCGACGGCACCTGGTCGCCGCCGGCCGGCGACGGCTCGGGCCGCGACCGCAATATGCTCCGCCAAGCGCTCACGCTCCTTGCCGCCGCCGGCTATGAGCTCAAAGGCACGCTGCTGCGCAACCGCGCGACCGGCCGGCCGCTGAGCTTCGAGATCATGGTGACCAATCGCGACGACGAACGCCTGGCGCTGGCTTTTGCGTCCAGTCTCGGTCGCGCCGGCATCGCCGTGCAGGTGCGCCTCGTCGATGCCGTGCAATATCAGCAGCGGCTCGCGACCTTCGATTTCGACATGATCGAATACCGCTGGGAGCAGTCCCTCTCGCCTGGCAATGAGCAAACCTTCTACTGGGGCTCCGCGGCTGCCGACCAGCAGGGTTCGCGCAATTATATGGGCGTCAAAAGCCCGGCGGTGGATGCCATGATCGCGGCGCTGCTGCGCGCCCGCGAGCGGGAGGACTTTGTCGCCGCGGTGCGTGCGCTCGATCGCGTGCTGATTTCCGGCGGCTATGTCGTGCCGCTGTTCTATCTGCCCGAGCAATGGGTGGCGCGGCGCGCTCCCGTCCGCCATCCGGCGCGGACCTCGCTGTTCGGCTTTCTCCCCGACAGCTGGTGGCGTGCGCCGGGACAGGCGCTGCAATAACAGGCGCGGTAGCTTCGTTTTTCTGAGGCTTTGTTGACCGGCCGTTAACAGCACTTTGGCAGGATCGGCGGCGGTATTTGCAAACTCTATCGTCCGCCCCAAAGCCCGATCCGAAAGCACAGCCAAAGCCCAATGGCGCTGCAAGGTCCCTTCGCCGTTATTGCCGATCACCCGGCGCGCGACGTCGTCGATGCTTTGCGCGCGGCCGGCGCCTATCCGATCGTCGAGGCGCGCTGGGCGGACGCGCCCGCCGCCTTGCAGGCCCGTCCCCCGCAGGCCGTGGTCCTGGG
>DASZCJ010000574.1:0-2913 GCA_035943155.1 Xanthobacteraceae bacterium
GGTCAAAGACATCAAAGAGCAAGATGTCTACATGGGCGACATTCCGCTCATGACCAACAATGGCACGTTCATCGTCAACGGCACCGAACGCGTCATCGTTTCGCAGATGCATCGCTCGCCCGGTGTGTTCTTCGATCACGATAAGGGCAAGACCCATTCTTCGGGCAAGCTGTTGTTTGCCGCCCGCATCATTCCGTACCGCGGTTCCTGGCTCGACATCGAGTTCGACGCCAAGGACATCGTCTATGCGCGCGTCGATCGCCGGCGGAAGATTCCGGTCACGTCGCTCCTCTATGCGCTCGGCATGAGCGGCGAGGAAATCCTCAATACGTTCTACAAGCAGGTGGTCTACAAGCGCGCCAAGGAAGGCTGGCGCGTGCCGTTCGATGCCAACCGGCTGCGCGGTTACAAGGCGATCAACGATCTCGTCGACGCCGACAGCGGCAAGGTCGTGCTCGAAGCGGGTAAGAAACTAACGGTACGCCAGGCCCGCCAGCTCGCCGAAAAGGGCTTGAAGGCGCTGCGGCTCTCCGACGAAGAGCTGATCGGCCAGTACATCGCCGAGGATCTCGTCAATGCGAAGACCGGCGAGATTTATGCCGAGGCCGGCGAAGAGATCACCGAAAAGAACCTCAAGACGCTCAACGAGGCCGGTTACAAGGAGCTGCCGCTTCTCAACATCGACCACGTCAATGTCGGCGCCTACATCCGCAATACGCTGACGATCGACAAGAACATGACGCGCGAAGACGCGCTGTTCGACATCTATCGCGTGATGCGCCCGGGCGAGCCGCCCACCATCGACACCGCGCAGTCGATGTTCCAGTCGCTGTTCTTCGATCCGGAGCGCTATGATCTGTCGGCGGTCGGCCGCGTCAAAATGAATATGCGGCTCGATCTCACCGTCGAAGACACCGTGCGCGTGTTGCGCAAGGACGACGTCATCGCGGTAATCCGCACGCTCGTCGATCTGCGCGACGGCAAGGGCGAGATCGACGATATCGATCATCTCGGCAACCGCCGCGTCCGCTCGGTCGGCGAACTGATGGAGAATCAGTATCGTATCGGGCTGTTGCGGATGGAGCGCGCTATCAAGGAGCGCATGTCGTCGGTCGACATCGACACCGTGATGCCGCAGGACCTGATTAACGCCAAGCCTGCGGCGGCCGCGGTGCGCGAATTCTTCGGTTCATCGCAGCTGTCGCAGTTTATGGACCAGACTAATCCGCTGTCGGAGATTACGCACAAGCGGCGGCTTTCCGCGCTCGGCCCCGGCGGGCTCACGCGCGAGCGCGCTGGCTTCGAAGTGCGCGACGTGCATCCGACGCATTACGGGCGCATCTGCCCGATCGAGACCCCGGAAGGTCCGAATATCGGACTCATCAATTCGCTCGCCACCTATGCGCGGGTCAACAAATACGGCTTTGTCGAAACGCCGTATCGCAAGGTCAAGGACGGCCGGGTCACCGACGAGGTGATCTATCTCTCGGCGATGGAGGAAGGGCGCTACACTGTGGCGCAAGCCAATTCCGTCATCGATGCCAAGGGCCGCTTCACCGATGATCTCGTGGTGGTGCGGCATGCCGGCGACGTGCAGCTCATCCCGCCCGACCGAGTCGATTTTATGGACGTGTCGCCCAAGCAGCTTGTTTCGGTTGCGGCGGCGCTCATCCCGTTCCTGGAAAACGACGACGCCAACCGCGCGCTGATGGGGTCCAACATGCAGCGCCAGGCGGTGCCGCTTGTGCGCGCCGAGGCGCCGTTCGTCGGCACCGGCATGGAAGGCATCGTGGCGCGCGATTCCGGCGCGGCAATTGCCGCCCGGCGCACCGGCGTGGTCGATCAGGTTGACGCCACCCGTATCGTTATTCGCGCCACCGACGAAGCGGATCCAACCAAGCCCGGAGTCGATATCTATCGGCTCCAGAAGTTCCAGCGCTCGAACCAGAACACCTGCATCAACCAGCGGCCATTGGTGAAGGTGAGCGATCAGGTCAAGCGCGGCGACATCATCGCCGACGGTCCCTCGACCGATCTCGGCGAGCTTGCGCTCGGCCGCAACGCCTTGGTCGCGTTCATGCCGTGGAATGGCTACAACTTCGAAGATTCCATCCTTTTGTCGGAGCGCATTGTCAAAGACGACGTCTTCACGTCGATTCACATCGAGGAATTCGAGGTGATGGCGCGCGACACCAAGCTCGGCCCGGAGGAGATCACCCGCGATATTCCGAACGTCTCGGAAGAGACGCTGAAAAATCTCGACGAGGCCGGCATTGTCTATATCGGTGCGGAGGTGCGGGCCGGCGACATCCTGGTCGGCAAGATCACGCCCAAGGGCGAAAGCCCGATGACGCCGGAAGAGAAACTGCTGCGCGCCATCTTCGGCGAGAAAGCGTCCGATGTGCGCGACACCTCGCTTCGCGTTCCGCCTGGTGTGCAGGGCACGGTGGTGGAAGTGCGCGTGTTCAACCGGCATGGCGTCGAAAAGGACGAGCGCGCGCTCGCCATCGAACGTGAAGAGATCGAACGCCTAGCCAAGGACCGCGACGACGAGCAAGCGATTCTTGATCGCAACGTCTATGGCCGCCTCGCCGAACTCCTCGAGGGGCGCCAGGGCATTGCCGGACCGAAAGGCTTTAAGAAGGACACCAAGATCACCCGCGCGGTGCTCGAGGAATATCCGCGTTCGCAATGGTGGAGTTTCGCCTCGCCGAACGACAAGGTGATGGCGGAGATCGAAGCCATCCGCAAGCAATACGACGAGTCGAAGAAGCGGCTTGAACAGCGCTTTCTCGACAAGGTCGAAAAGCTGCAGCGCGGTGACGAGTTGCCGCCCGGCGTGATGAAAATGGTCAAGGTCTTCGTCGCCGTGAAGCGCAAGATTCAGCCCGGCGACAAGATGGCCGGCCGGCA
>DASZCJ010000575.1:0-3155 GCA_035943155.1 Xanthobacteraceae bacterium
CGCGGACCCGTGCCCTCCCCCTCAAGGGGGGAGGGGAAAGATTTCCATGCTGAGTTACCGCGCGTGAGAGCTCCTACGCAACAACAGCGGACCTGCCGCATGGATTGCCGGATCAAGTCCGGCAATGACGAGGCGGTACTAATCACGCTTTAAGCGTCCATCTCCTCGGCGCTTGCCGCCGTCTCTTTCGCCGCCGCGACCATCTCGAACATCTCCGCTCCGTAAGTCCGGCGCGCCTCGTCGAGGAGCGGCGCGACGGCTTGGTGAAACTGCGCATGCTGGTCGGCGCTTAACGCGGCGATTTCGCAGCCGGCAGCGAGGATCGCCGCGCGCGCCTCGCGATCCTCCTCGATGGCAAGCTCGCGCTGAAACGCCACCGCCTTATTGACCGCCTCGCGCATCGCGCGTTGCACATCGAGCGGCCAAGCGTCGAATTGCGTGCGGTTAAGGAAGATCGGCCGTGAAATATAGAAGTGGTTGGTGACCGTGTGGAAATGATGAAACTTGTGCACGCCATAGGTCACGGTATTGGCGAATGGATTCTCCTGCGCGTCGATGGTGCCGGCCTTGATCGCGGCGATCGCTTCGGTCAAATCCCAGCGCAGCGGAATGGCGCCAAGGAGCTCGAACGTTTTGGCCTGGACCTCGCTCGGCAACACGCGGATGCGCATGCCGGCAAGATCCGCCGGCGTGCGGATCGTGCGCAGACGATTGGAGATGTGACGGAAGCCGTTTTCAAAATAGCCAAGGATGCGGTAATTCACCCGCGCTTCGATCTTGTGGGCCAGATGGCGGCCAAGCGCGCCGTCGATGGCCGCGCGCGCCGCCTCGCGACGCTCGAACAAAAACGGCAAATCGACAAAGCCAAGCTCGGGCACACGGTCGGTCAGATAGCTCGATGACTGATAGCCGAGCGTCAATATCCCGTCCTCGACCAGGTTCAAGATTTCTTCGGCACGGTAGCCGAAATCCATGATGTTCCAGACGTAGTGAACGCTGATGCGCTCGCCCAGATGCGCAGTGAGCGTATCGCCGATCAGTTTGAGCGAGCGCGAAAACGATGTGCTGGGCGGGCCATAGCCGCCCATGCGGATTTTGATCGGTTCAGCCATCGCGGGGTTCCAGTTGGCGCGGAAGCTACGCGGCAATTGCGCGCCAAAGTCAACGATCGGGCAATCGCTACGTCGCGTAAGGTCAGTGCGGGGACCGGCAAGCGACATAGGTGCTGCGGCAATACGCGCTTTCATTCTGTCGCGTTACCGTCTTAGTTTGTTCGCGAAAATAAACACGGGCATGGACGCAAGCTGGGCGAGGATGGCGAACACGACCAGCGCGCCGCGCGATTGCTCATAGAGCAGTCCAGTCACGATGCTCCCCACTAACCAACCGACCCCGTAACCGGCATAGTAAAGTCCAAAAGCGAAGTTGCGCTGCGCGTCAGGCAATACTGTCGCAACCAAAGCCTTAAGCAGGGTGTCCTGGGTTGCATAACCAATTCCCCAAAACAGTATTCCAATCAGCGCTAGATTGAAGCCGCCGAAAAACACCAAAGGAGAAATTGCGGCCGTTGGCGGTCACTTCGGCGGTCCGTTCCGAGGTGTTGCCGGATTTGCCGACCGCGGCCGATTTCGTGCCGGGCTATGAGGCAAGCGCCTGGTACGGGATCGGCGCGCCGAAAGGCACACCCGTTGCGATCGTCGGCACGCTCAATGCGGCGATCAATGCCATGCTGGTCGATCAGAACGCGAAAGCGCGATTTATTGAGCTCGGCGCGTCCCTGCTTCCGGGTTCGGCCGCCGACTTCGGCAAGCTGATCGCCGACGAGACCGACAAATGGGGCAAGGTGATCAGGTTCGCCGGCATCAAGCCGGAGTGATCGCGCAGCCGTCGCTCTAATCAGACAAATTGCACGGCGATGCCGCCGAGGCTGCCGAAGTCGGCGTGCAACGTATCGCCCTTGCGCGTGTGCACGATGCGGGTGAACGAGCCGGCCAGCACCAGATGGCCGGCTTCGAGCGCGACGCCGTGCTGGCCGAGCTTGTTGGCAAGCCAGGCGACGCCAAGCGCCGGATGGCCGAGCACGCCGGCGGCGACGCCGGTCTCCTCGATCTCGGAATTGCGGTACATGATGCCGCCGACCCAGCGTAGGTCGATATCGAGCGGACCGACCGGCCGGCCGCCGATGACGATGCCGGCGGCGGCGCCATTGTCGGAAACCGTGTCGAAAATCTTGCGTGGGTCCTGCAGCCGCGCATCGACGATCTCGATCGCCGGTACGACATATTCGGTGGCGCGCAGCACGTCAGGGAGCCCGATCCCGGGACCGCGCAACGGCTTGCCAAGCAGGAAGGCCAGTTCGATTTCAACGCGCGGCACGCAATAATTCTCGTGCGCAACGCGGGCGCCGTCGGCGATCATCATGCTGTCGAGGAGATGACCGTAATCGGGCTCGTCGATTTGTGACGAGCGCTGCATGGCTTTGGACGTTAAGCCAACCTTGTGGCCGATCAGCCTGGCGCCGGCGGCGATTTTGCGTCTGGCGACTTCGGAGGAGATCGCATAGGCGTCCTCCATGGTGATGCCGGGCCAGGTCTTTGTCAGTTGCACCGCCTGTTTGCGGTCTTTCTCGGCGGCAACAAGTATATCGGCGGCTTTCCTGCGATCGGCGTCGGACATCATGGCGGCTACCCCTCGAACGTCCCTCGTCATGGCCGGACTTGTTCCGGTCATCCATGTCTTGCTTGGTAGGGCAATGAAGACGTGGATGCCCGCCATAGGCGAGCGAAGCGACGCCGTTCTGCGAACGGCTACGCGCGGGCATGACGAACAAGCTAGTGCACTTTAGCACAACTGGTTTTGAAAGAGCGGGCAACCGCTTATTGACAAGCGGCGCGCAGTACGACGGTTTCGACGGCGCAGTCTGCGGGTTGTTTCTGTCCTTGCAGCCACAGCGAAGCAGTGCATTTCTCGGCGGTGCGGACATCGAGCGGCTGACCGTCGGCGAATCCCTTGCCCTTGCAAGCATTGGCGGCCGCGCTCGCACAGTCGGCTGAGCCGTTGCCTGCGATCGCGCATGGCGCTTGAATCTCGATCACTTTCGCGGTCGGCAGCCGCGCCACGGCATCCGCTGCATTCTTCATCGCTTGCTGGGTCGC
>DASZCJ010000576.1:0-5133 GCA_035943155.1 Xanthobacteraceae bacterium
GGCGACGCCATCGAGAAAGCGGTACGCGGCGAACTAAAACTGCCGGACATCGTCGCTAAGCGCGCGCCGCCGAAAGGCCGGCTCAAAGCGTTCGCCATCGAGCCGGAAGTCACCGTCAACAATCAATGGTCGAAACGCTACACCGTCGTCGAAGTCACCGGGCTCGATCGGCCGGGCCTCCTCTACGAACTGACCACGACGCTATCGAAGCTCAACCTCAACATCGCCTCAGCGCATGTCGCGACCTTCGGCGAGCGGGTTGTCGACGTTTTCTATGTGACCGATCTCACCGGCGCGCAGATCACCACTCCGACGCGCCAAGCCGCGATCAAGCGCCCGCTGTTGGCGCTGTTCACGGCGCTCAGTGCCGAATCGAAACCAACTAAGCACGCGGCGGGGTAATGACCCCGAAAATCCTGCCTTGGGCATGATCCGGGCCGGTAACATCGCTCACTGCGCGAGAGCCAATCGACAATGACTCACCGGGTCGATTCTTCGTTGTTGCCGCGCCCCGGCCAGTCAGTGCGATAATAGTTCCAGTAAGAGCCAACAGGCCCGCCATGACGCCCGTAATGATGATGCCTGTAATGGTCGTAACGCACTGCGGTGATGTTAGCCGCGGTAGCGTCGTCGGCTATCGCTTGTGGAAGCGGCGTGAAGGGTGCGGCTTGCGTCGTCCCACAAAAGGCCGCCAATATGAGCCCTGAGGCCGCAATCGAATAGGTATATTGTTTCATTTTGCGGTAACGCCCGGGACGAGAAGGCGGTTCCGGAGTACCAGCCGCAGCCCGTTCACAAATGGCTCAGGTTGGCTCATTTAATGTTTCAACGCCTGTCTAGGGAGGAAGAAACCATGATGAAGACTGTCACTATAGCCTTGCTTGCAACTGCCATGTCCGTTGGCTTCGCCCAAGCGAAAGGGCATATGGCCAAGGCGAAAGCCTTGTCGCCGTGTCAAACGGAGCAGCAGACAAAAGCAACATGCGCCTGCGGTCCGGCAAAAGCGGTATGCCAGAACGGAATGTGGTGCCACGCCTTCACAAGCGCGTGCACGCGATAGCGCGTACAGTCAAAGCACAAGGGCGCAAGCTGCCAATCTCAGCTTGCGCCCGGCATGCGCGGCCCAACCCAACGACTGCGCATGTCGCTGAGAATCAATAGCGCCGGAAATTTAGACCCAAACGTCCGCTGTCCCTTACGAGCGGAAATTCTGCAAAGATTAATTGCCCCGAAATTTTGCTGAACGGTCCGCTCAACAGCCATCGTTTCCCATTGAAAGCATTTGGCATTCGAGAGGCGGCATCTAATCGCCCGCTGCCGCGCGGAGCATAAGGATGAAGACCCTCACGATAGGCGACGTCACCATTACCAGCATCATCGAGCGAGACGGGCCGTGGCGGCGGCCGGAAGAAATGTTTCCCAGCTACGACCCCGCGATCGGCCAGCGTCACCTCGCCGAGCTCGATCGCGAGGTGTTCGATCCGGCGTCCGGCAAAATAGTGATCACCTATCAGACTTACATCGTGCGCACGCCCAAGCACACGATCCTGATCGATACCTGTACCGGCGAGGACAAAGGCTATCCGCCGCCGATGGATTTCCCGAAACAGCCCTGGCTCGATGGTTTCAGGGCGGCGGGGCTGCGCTTCGACGACATCGATTACGTATTCTGCACGCATCTGCACATCGATCATTGCGGCTGGAATACGGTTTTGCGCGATGGCCGCTGGACGCCGACTTTCCCAAAGGCCAAATATATTTTTCACAAAGGCGAATATGCCGCGTGGGAGGAATCGACCAAGCGCGGCGAAAATCGCGCGGGTGGCGGCGGCAATGTGTGGCGTTACAATTGCGAGCCGGTCGTTGCGGCCGGCCAGGCCTTGCTCGTGGACGACGATTATCAGCTGGACGACACATTTTGGTTGACGCCGACGCCCGGCCATTCGCCACACCATTGCTGCGTCAATATCAGATCGCGTGGACAGCATGCGGTGGTGATTGGCGACTTGATGCATCATGTTTTGCAATGCCGCGAGCCCGATTGGTCGACGGTGTTCGATTGGGATCCGGCGCAGGCCGCCCGCTCGCGGCGGAAATTTCTCAGCGAGACGGCCGGAACCGGCCGGTTTGTGCTGCCGATCCATTTTCCGCATCCAACAACGGGTCTAGTCGAAGCGGATGGCGAGCGGTTTCGCTACAAGTTCGTGCGGTAGCTCAGTTTCGCGCCGCGACTGGCGGGATGCAAAGCCGGCGATCTTCTCGGATAAGGAACCGCGTCGTCAGCTCAGACGTTTTCTTGCCACCAACAATGGAGGCAAAAATGGCGCGGGCCGCTCGTCATCACACCGGAGACAAATCGCGCAATGAATTTGGCGCACCTGCGGCGGTCGATCGGAGCACTTTCCAGGCCGCGCTGGACACATTGCGGGTTCGAGAGAAAGCTCACACACGAGAAGGCGACGCGATTGCGGCCGCGCGTCGGCGGCTGCCCATGGTCAAGGTGGACGGTACGACACGACTGATCGGCGAACGTGGCGCGGTGACACTATTGGACGCATTTGAGGGACGCCGGATGCTCATCGCCTACTACTTCATGTGGCACACCGGCCACCCGGCGGCGGAGCAGTGCGAGGGGTGCACCTAGGTTACATCGCAGGTCCGCGAGCTGGCCTATATTCATTCTCGCGACGTCACCTTCGCCGTGTTTTGCCAAGGCCCGCACGAAGAGAGCGCCCGGTACCGCGACTTCATGGGCTGGGAGGTGCCTTGGTACTCGGCCAAGGGCTCGCTCGACACTCTCTTGGTTGGACGCCGAGTGGGCCGGATGCACATCGTTTGCTACCTGCGACAAGGATCCAATGTCTTCGAGACTTACTGGACGACAATCCGCGGCGTCGAGACGATGGATAACAGCTATCGGTTGCTCGACTTGACCGTCTATGGGCGGCAGGAGACGTGGGAGGACTCGCCGGCCGGCTGGCCGCAGCCGCGGGAAGCGATCCCGCAGTGGTCTCGCCTCAAAGCCGGGTCCTCGGACGACCTGGGAGCCGGCAGGCACTGACTTCATTGCTGCGCCACAGCGACTGATTACGCCAGCCCGGTCAGGCGCATGCTGACGAGCCGTAGCCGCTCGCGCGCATCGACGTCATAGGCTTGTGCGTTTGCTCTGGACGGCCGCAGCCCGTTGTAGAAGGCGCCGGACTGGCCATCGAGTTGTTGCGAAATCGCGAGATTGAGAATTGCGTCTGCGCCTTCCTCGACCGTGCTGATCGGCGTAACGCCGCTCTGCCGCACCATCGTTGTTGCCATGTAAGTCGCCGGATGCAGACAATTCGCCGTGACGATCTTGGCATCGCATTCGCGCGCGAGATCGAAGGTAAACATGATTTGTGCGAGCTTGCTTTGGGCATAGGCCCGCCCACCGGTATAGCCGCGCGTTAACATGACATCGTCAAAATCGATTGTCTGCTGGGCCAGCGAGGCAACGTTCACAATGCACGCGGGCCTGTTGAGAGCCATAAGGGGCAGCAGCAGCCGCGTGAGCAGAAAACCGGCCAGATAATTCACGGCGAAGCGCAATTCGTGGCCGTCCGCACTCGTCTGCCGCTCTCCCGCGGCGCCGCCCGAGCCGATACCGGCATTGTTGATGAGCAGATCGAGACGATCGCAGTGTTGACGAACCAGATCGGCGAGGCGGCGCACATCGGCGAGCGACGAAAGATCGGCCGCTAGAAAAACCGCCGAACCGCGGCCAACAGCCTCGATTTGTTGAACGAGATCACTACCTCTGTCGCGATTGCGCCCGTGGATTAAAACGCGCGCGCCCTGATCGGCCAGGCGGCGCGCCACCATCCGGCCAACGCCGTCGGTCGAACCGGTGACCAATGCGACTTTGTCGGCCGCGTTCATGTTAGGCGGCGATCTTCGACGAACCGACGAGCGAGCTTATTCATAACCGCGTTTGCCCTCGACCGCCGCGACGTAACGCGCGACAGATTTCTCCAGCACGGCTTTGCCGTCGTTCGCAATGACACGGTCGAAATAATGACCGTAGATCGTCTCGAAGGCGAATGGCTTAAGCGCCGCGCCGATACGCTCTACGGTGCGCGCCGATAGCGGAATGAAATTCGGATAGCTGCGCATGAACGACAGCCATTTGCGATCGGTGGCCACGGTGAGGATGTCGCCGGCGCAAACGACGCCGCGTCCGCCGGCGCCGCCGGCCCAATGCAATACGGTGCCGCCGGCAAAGTGACCGCCGCAGCGCACCAGCGTGACGCCGTCCCATGGCGTTTTGGTCTCGCCGTCCCATAGCTCGATCGCGGGGTCGTTGCGCATGATCCATTGCCGGTCGGCGGCATGAAGGTGAATGCGCGCCGAAAACGCACGCGCCCATTCCACCATCGTCGTGTAGAAATGCGGGTGCGAGATCGCGATCGCATCGATGCCGCCGAGACCTTCGATCATGGTCACCGTGGCGTCGTCGAGGGTTGCGATGCAATCCCACAGAATATTGCCGCTGCCGGTGCGCACGAGCAGCGCGCGCTGACCGATGGCGAATGTCGGCGTCGCGCCGACGCCGATGATGCCGTTCTCGTATTCGCGGAAGGTATTGGTATGGCTCTGCTGCAAGGCTTGCAGCGTGGTCCAGGTCTGGCCGCGCGGCGGCACGTATTGCCGCTCCTCCTCGCAGATGAGGCAACGATCCGGCGGCTGCGCGCTCTCGGCATGTTGCGTGCCGCATGCGGTGCAGATGGCGAGGGGCATGGTGCGATTCCTTGCGTTGCGGGATGCGCGCGGCGCGGCCGAAAGCCATATTCGACCGGCCAAATCGATACTAGACCGGCGAAGTGCGGCGGTCAGTCACGACACCGACGCGGTAGGCGGCGCTCAAGTGGCCGGGGTAAACTCCTTCTCCCCGCGCGGCGGGGAGGTAAGTTCCAGCGAGTAACCCCGCCTTAAACCGGGCCCTCTAGCGTCCTACCCCGGGCGCGTCGATCGCGCTTGGGGACGGCTTATGGCGTGGCGCGAGGGACGAAAGCGCGGCGGCGGTGCCAGCGACGATCTCGACCTATCGCCCCAGGACCGCATCGGCGCGCCGCCCGGCGATTCGAGCGCGGCGCCGAACGAGCC
>DASZCJ010000577.1:0-4001 GCA_035943155.1 Xanthobacteraceae bacterium
GTCGCGATCATGCGCGGCGACAGGCTCGGCGCCGCGGCTGCCATGCGTGCGCATATCGAGCTGGTGCGCGGCGAGTACGAGATCTACGCGGTGTCGGTGTGAGCTCTTTCTTCACCTCTCCCCGCCTGCGGGGAGAGGTCGCGAGCGCAGCGAGCGGGTGAGGGGGATCTAGCTGATGGCCTCGATCTCAGAACCCCCTCACCCCGACCCTCTCCCCACTGGGGAGAGGGTGTCGCCAGGGCTCGTTTCCGTCTTGCGACAACCGATTTCGGCAATATTTGCAATTTGCTAGGCTATC
The DNA here is from genome assembly GCA_035943155.1 of Xanthobacteraceae bacterium. GTDB lineage: Bacteria > Pseudomonadota > Alphaproteobacteria > Rhizobiales > Xanthobacteraceae > BOG-931. The sequence goes on from DASZCJ010000577.1 coordinate 299, forward strand.
CAGGCTGCTGCATCGCCAATTCGGGGGCCGTCGTCTAGATTATCCTGGATTACGCTCCGGGGCGGCGGCACTGCATCCGAATGGCAACAGGCTAGGGCGACACGGACATGTCCATGTCATTGATGACGACACGCCGCTTCGCACCCTTGTTCTGGTGCCAGTTCTTCGCGGCGTTCGGCGACAACTTTCTCAAGACCGCCCTGGTCTTCGTCATTCTGTTTGAAGTGTCCGGCGCCAATTCCGCGGCGTTGATCTCGCTTGCCGGCGCAACGCTGATTGCACCGTTTTTCTTCCTATCCGGCCTCGGCGGCGAACTGGCCGACCGTTACGACAAATCTTTCGTCGCGCAGCGGATCAAACTGACCGAGATCGCCGCCGCGGCGATGGCGGTTGCCGGCTTTGCGTTCCACTCGCTCGCCTTGCTGTTCCTCGCGGTGTTCATGTTCGGAACGCTGGCGTCGCTGTTCGGGCCGATCAAATACGGCATCCTGCCCGACCTCCTCCAGCGCCGCGAACTGCCGTCGGGCAATGCGCTGATCGAAGGCGGCACCTTTCTTGCGATCCTGTTAGGCACCATCGTCGCCGGTATCGCGGCGAACGGCAACTCAAGCCCGATTCATTTCGCCTGGCTGATGATATTGACGGCGTTCGCGAGCTGGCTGGCGAGCCTGTTGATCCCAAAGAGCGCCGAGGGCGCGCCGGACCTGGCGATCAACCGCAATGTGCTCGTCTCCACCGGCTCGCTGATCAAACAAATCCGCGCCGATCCGCGGCTGTGGTGGGGCGCGCTGGTCGCGAGCTGGTTCTGGCTGGTCGGCGCGCTCGTTTTGTCGCTGTTGCCGCCGCTTGTTTCATTCACCATCGGCGGCAGCGAAGAGGTGGTGACGTTATTTTTGACCATCTTTTCGGTGGCAGTCGCGGTCGGCTCGGGCCTGGCGGCCTGGCTTGCGGCCGGCCGCATCGTGCTGTTGCCGACGCTCGTTGCCGCCGTTTTGCTCGGCCTGTTCGCGCTCGATCTCGGCTGGACCGCTTCGGCCATCGTCCCCGCGACGATCCCGTTATCGGTCGGCGCCTTCTTCGCCTCGCGCTACAGCTTGCATATCGCCATCGATCTCGCCGGACTGGCGATCGCCGGCGGTTTGTTCATCGTGCCGGTGTTCACCGCGATTCAGGTCTGGGCCGGCACCGATCGGCGCGCCCGAGTCATTGCTGCGGTGAACGTGCTCAATGCCGCCTTCATGGTCGGCGGCGCGATCATCCTCGCGGTGCTGCAAAAAGAGGGCTTCGGCACGCCCGTCCTGTTCGGCCTGATCGGCGCCGCCAATCTCGCGATGGCCGTCGTAATCAGCATGACCATGCCGGCGAGCTGGCTGCACGACTTTCTGTCGATCGTTTTCCGCGCGTTTTACCGGCTCGAAGTGCAGGGACTGGAGAACATCGATAAAGCCGGTCACAACGCTATCATTGCGCTCAACCATGTGAGCTTCCTCGATCCACCGCTGGCGTTCTCGATCCTGCCGAAACGGCCGGTCTTCGCAATCGACGTCACCATGTCGAGGAACTGGTGGATCCAGCCCTTCCTCAAATTCGTGCGCACAATGGCGCTCGATCCGCTCAAACCGTTCTCGCTGCGCGCCATTATCAATGCGGTGCGCTCGGGCGACATGCTGGTGATTTTTCCCGAAGGCCGCATCACCGTCACCGGCAGTCTGATGAAGGTCTATGACGGCGCCGCTCTGATCGCCGATAAATCCGAGGCGATGGTGGTTCCGGTGCGCATCGAAGGGCCGGAGCTGACTATGTTCAGCCGGCTCAAGCGCTCGCAAGTGCGGCGCCGGCTGTTCCCGAAGATCAAGGTCACTATTCTCGAGCCGGTGCAGCTCAAGCTCGATCCCGAGCTCAAGGGGCGCAAGCGGCGGCAGGCCGCCGGCTCGGCGCTCTATACAATCATGTCCGAGATGATGCTCCGCACCACGCCGACCGATCGCACCGTGGTGCAAGCGTTGATCGAGGCGGCGAAGTTGCACGGGCCGGGCTGGCTGGCGATCGAGGATCCGGTGCGAGGTCAGATGACTTATCGCCGGCTGTTGGCGGCAACGGCAATCCTCGGCCGTAAGCTGATGCCTTATGCATTGGAGGGACATGCGCTCGGCGTCATGCTGCCGACGTCCAACGCGGCAGTGATCACATTATTCGGTCTGATGTCGGGCGGGCGCGTGCCGGCGCTGATCAATTTCACCGCCGGGGCGGCAAATATCCTCGCCGCCTGCCGCGCGGCGCAGGTCGATACCATTGTGACCTCGCGCGCCTTTGTCGAGAAAGGCCGGCTGGAAAACCTGATTGCGCAACTGGCGGCCCAGGTCCGCATCGTTTATCTGGAAGACATCGGCAAGACGATCGGCAAGGCGGACAAGCTGCGCGCGCTGCTTAGCTGGAAAAAGCCCATCGTTGCGCGCACGCCCGACGATTGGGCGGCGATATTGTTCACCTCCGGCTCGGAGGGTTCGCCGAAGGGCGTCGTACTCTCGCACCGCAATATGCTCGCCAATGTGGCGCAAGCGGCGGCGCGCATCGATTTCGGGCGCGAGGACAGGCTGTTCAACGTACTGCCGGTTTTCCATTCGTTCGGCCTCACCGCCGGAACGATATTGCCGCTCGTTTCGGGGGTTCCGGTCTATCTCTACCCATCGCCGCTGCATTACCGCACCGTGCCCGAACTCATCTACTGGACCTGCGCCACCGCGCTGTTCGGCACCGATACGTTCCTCAACGGTTACGCGCGGGTCGCCAACCCTTACGATTTCCGCTCGCTGCGCTACGTGCTCGCCGGCGCCGAGCCGGTGCGGGAGGCGACGCGCCAAATCTATCTGGAAAAATTCGGCTTGCGCATTCTCGAAGGTTACGGCGTCACCGAATGTTCGCCGGTGATGGCGCTCAACACGCCGATGTTCAACAAGTTCGGCAGCGTCGGCCGGCTACTCCCCGGCATGGAAGCCAGGCTCGAAAAAGTTGAAGGCGTCGAGGAGGGCGGCCGGCTCTATGTCAAAGGGCCGAACGTGATGCTCGGCTATTTGCGCGCCGAAAAACCCGGCGTGCTGGAAGTGCCGCCGGAGGGCTGGCACGATACCGGCGACATCGTCACCATCGACGAGCAGGGTTTCATCGCGATCAAGGGCCGCGCCAAGCGCTTCGCCAAGGTCGGCGGCGAAATGGTCTCGCTTGCGGCGGTCGAAATGCTCGCGGCCGAACTATGGCCGAACAATATCACCGCGGTGTCGTCGATCCCCGATCCGCGCAAGGGCGAGCGCCTGATCATGGTCACCGACAAGCACGGCGCCAGCCGCAGCGAATTCATGGCTTATGCCCGATCGAAGCACGCGTCCGAACTGATGGTGCCTGCCGAAGTGGTCGTGCTCGACAAAATGCCGATGCTCGGCTCCGGCAAGGTCGATCAACTGGCGATCGATAAATTCGTGCGCGAGCGGCTCGTGCAGGACTTGGCGGCGGCGAAAGCCGCCGCGGCTGAGTGAGTGGCTGGCAATTATTGGCCGGATGTCGCCAGCACGCGATCGACCATGGCGCCGGCTTCGCCGAGATAGTTCGCCGGGTCGCATAGTTTTTCCAAGGCCGGGCGATCCAAATGCTTGGCGATCTCGGCGTTCTCAGCGAGCAGTTCGACCAGTGGCCGGCCGGTGGCAACCAC